>JACCUL010000409.1 GCA_013811855.1 Acidimicrobiia bacterium | reverse complement strand
GGCCGGGACCGCGTCCCCGCCCGACCTGCTGCTGGCCACCGGGACGTGCCTCCGCCTCGACGGCGCGCTGGGCGACCTGGGCGACTCGACCGTGCAGTTCGTCGTCGACGACCTGACCGGCCGTGGCGAGGTGCAGTACCTCACGGCGACGGGTGACCAGGCGTGGTCGTCGAGCGACTTCGTCGAGTTCGAGCGGTCGTCGTGGACTGCCGGGCCGGGCCGGTTCTCGCTCGTCGTCGGCGACCGGTCGGCCGTGCTGATCGTCGACGGGCTCGTGCGGGCCGGGGTCAGGACGTTCGGCCCCGTCGCCGTGGCCGTCTCGGCGACCGGCGGCGTGGTCGCGCTGCGCGACATGTCCTCCGCCCCGTCCGGCACGACCGGCTGTTAGGGTCGCCCGGACCGTGAAGCGGGTCCCGTGAGGCCCGCACGGAAGGGATGCGATGAGTGCTGCGACCCGGCCCAAGCGGGTGCTCGGACCAGACGACGTCAGACGGGCGACGACCCGGATGGCCCACGAGGTCCTGGAGCGCAACCGGGGCGTCGATGGCGTGGTGCTGATCGGCCTGGAGCGCGGCGGGGTGTGGCTGGCCCGGGCGCTGGGCGACGAGATCGCCCGCATCGAGCGTCCCGTACCGGTCGGCAGCATCGACGCCACCATGTTCCGCGACGACATCGGCCTGCGGCCGGTCGTCCCCTCCGCGCGCAGCGAGCTCCCGGTCCCGCTCGACGGCGCCACGGTCGTGCTCGTCGACGACGTGCTGTTCACCGGTCGCACCGTGCGGGCCGGGCTCGACGCCATCGGCGAGTACGGCCGGCCACGCGCCGTCCAGCTCGCCGTGATGGTCGATCGGGGCCATCGCCAGCTGCCGATCCGCCCCGACTTCGTCGGCAAGAACCTGCCGACCGCCCTCGACGAGGACGTGCACGTGACGGCCGACGGCGTGACGATCGAGAGCGGGTCGTGAAGCACCTCCGCTCGATCGCCGAGATCGGTCCCGGCGCCGTCGCCCGGCTGCTCGACCTGACCGACCACATGGTCGAGATCAACCTGCGCCCCAACCCGAAGGTGCCGGCCCTGCGGGGCCGCACCGTGTGCAACCTGTTCTTCGAGGACTCGACGCGCACCCGCCTGTCGTTCGAGACGGCGGCCCGGCGCCTGTCGGCCGACGTGATGACGTTCGCCGTCAAGGAGTCCAGCGTCAACAAGGGCGAGAGCCTGCGCGACACCGTCGAGACGATCGCCGCCATGGGCGTCGACGCGATCGTCATCCGCCACCGCTCGAGCGGCGTGCCGTGGCAGGTCAGCGCGTGGACGAACGCCAGCATCGTCAACGGCGGCGACGGCTGGCACGCCCACCCGACCCAGGCCCTGCTCGACGCGTACACCGTGCGCCAGGCCCTCGGCCGCACGGGCGGGTTCGACGGGCTCCAGGTCGCCGTCGTCGGCGACATCCGCCACAGCCGGGTCGCCCGCAGCGTGACCGAGGTGTTCCAG
The DNA here is from genome assembly GCA_013811855.1 of Acidimicrobiia bacterium. Taxonomy (GTDB): domain Bacteria; phylum Actinomycetota; class Acidimicrobiia; order Acidimicrobiales; family Ilumatobacteraceae; genus JALZMG01. The sequence continues at coordinate 6,741 of JACCUL010000409.1, read as the reverse complement.
GTGCTCGGCGCCGACGTGACGCTCGTGGCGCCGGCGACGCTGCTGCCGCCGGCGACCGACGTGCCGTGCACCGACGACCTCGACGCCCTCGTCGGCAAGGTCGACGTGCTGTACCTGCTGCGGATGCAGCGGGAGCGGATGAGCGAGGCGCTCGTCCCCGACCTGCGCGAGTACAGCGCCCGCTTCGGGTTGACACCGGCGCGGGCGGCTCGCCTGCAGGAGCATGCGCTCGTCATGCACCCTGGGCCGATGAACCGGGGCGTCGAGATCCAGGTCGACCCGGCCGAGCTGCCGGGCGCCGTGATCACCCAGCAGGTGACGAACGGCGTGGCTGTGCGGATGGCTGTCTTGTTCGACCTGCTCGGGTCGGGATCGCACGACGACATGGAGTCGACCGCGTGAGGGAGCGAGTCTTCGAGCGAGCGAACGAGCATGACGGTGCTTTTTCGTCGCCGGCTTTGCGGCGACGCGCTCATTGGTGCCTCGTGGTCTCGGATAGGTCGAAGTCGTCGGATGCGTCGATGGTGCACCAATGAGGGATCTCGTCGTCCGCGGAGGGCGGGTGATCGACGCAACGGGGGAGCGGTCCTGCACCGTCGTGGTGCGCGATGGCGTCGTGGCCGAGCTGCGCGCCGACGACGACGCCGCCGACGCCGACGACGACACGGTGCTCGACGCCACCGGGTGCGTGGTCGCACCGGGGTTCGTCGACCTCCACGCCCACCTGCGCGAGCCCGGCCACGAGGAGGCCGAGACGGTCGAGACCGGCTCCCGGGCGGCCGCCCTCGGGGGCTACACGGCGGTCGTGGCGATGCCCAACACCGATCCGGCCCAGGACCACCGCGGCGTCGTCGACCTCGTCCGCGGCCTCGGGCGGCGGGCCGGGCTGTGCGAGGTGCTGCCGGCGGGGTGCATCACCGTCGGCCGGGCCGGAACCGCGCTGGCCCCATACGCCGAGCTGGTCGACGCCGGTGTGCGCATCTTCACCGACGACGGCACCGGCGTGCAGGACCCGCTGCTGATGCGCCGGGCCATGGAGTACTCGCTCGGGCTGGACATGGTGCTGGCGCAGCACTGCGAGGTCGCCCGGCTGACGACCGGCGCGGTGATGCACGAGGGTCGCTGCTGCAGCGAGCTCGGCCTGCCCGGCTGGCCGGCCCTGGCCGAGGAGCTGATGGTCCACCGCGACATCGAGCTTGCCCGCCTCACCGGCGCCCGCATCCACCTGCTGCACCTGTCGACGGCCCGCAGCGTCGAGCTCGTGCGGCGGGCCAAGGACGACGGTCTGGCCGTCTCCGCCGAGGCCGCGCCGCACCACTTCAGCCTGACCGAGGAGGAGCTGCGCGGGTACGACGCGGTGTTCAAGGTCAACCCGCCGTTGCGGACCGTCGCCGACGTCGAGGCGATCCGCGCCGGGCTGGCCGACGGCACCATCGACGCCATCGCCACCGATCACGCGCCGCACCCGGCCGAGGCCAAGGAACGCCCGCTGGATGACGCCCCGCCGGGGATGCTCGGGCTGGAGACGGCGCTCGGCGTGGCCCTGGCCCACCTCGACATGGCGCTCTCTGACATCGTCGGCGCCCTGTCGTGGCGTCCGGCGGCCATCGCTGGCGTGGCCGACCGCCACGGCGGCCCGATCGTCGCCGGTGCGCCGGCAAACCTCACCGTCTTCGACCCGGCGGAGGAGTGGCAGGTCCGCCCGGCCGCGATGGCCAGCCGCAGCCGCAACACCCCCTACGTCGGTCGTCCGCTGCGCGGCAGGGTCCGCCACACGATCCTGCACGGTGACGTCGTCGTCATGGAAGGAGTCGCCCAGCGATGAGTGACCCGAAAAGAAGCGAACTGCTCGTTGCAACCGGCCCGAACCAGCCGGTTGCAACGAGCAGAATGAGGCGGGCGGACGGGATCCTCGTCCTTGCCGATGGGACGTTGTTCGAAGGCGAGCTCATCGGCGCTTCCACCGCGGCCGCCGGTGAGGTCGTCTTCAACACGGCCATGACGGGTTATCAGGAGATCCTCAGCGACCCGAGCTACGCCGGGCAGATCATCACGTTCACCACGCCGCACATCGGCAACTACGGCGTCAACCTGGCCGACTTCGAGGCCCGGCGGCTGTTCTGCCGGGGCGTGGTCGTGCGGGAGCTGGCCCGGCGACCGAGCAGCCGGCGCTCGACCGGCGACCTCGACTCGTTGCTGCGGCGCTACGACGTGCCGGGCATCACCGGCGTCGACACCCGTCGCCTGACCCGTCTGATCCGCGAGACCGGCGCCATCCCCGGTGCCATCGGCCCGGCCGACGACGTGGCGCGGATCACCGCCGCGGCGGCCGACGAGCCGGGCACAGACGGCATCGACCTCGTGTCGACGGTCACCACGGCCGAGCCGTACACGGTGGGCGGCGACGGACCGTTCCGCGTCGTGGCCTACGACTTCGGCATCAAGCGGACGATCCTGCGCCACCTCGCCGAGCTCGGTGTCGTCGAGGTGGTGCCGGCGTCAACGCCGGCCGCCGACGTCGTCGCCCGCCGGCCCGACGGCGTGTTCCTCTCCAACGGGCCGGGCGACCCCGCGCTGCTCCCCGGCCCGGTCGCCGCCATCCAGGAGTTGCTCGGCACCGGCATCCCCGTGTTCGGCATCTGCCTCGGCCACCAGCTGCTCGGCCGGGCACTCGGCGGCGACACGGTCAAGCTGGCCTTCGGTCACCACGGCGCCAACCACCCGGTCAAGGACCTGACCACCGGGGCGATCGAGATCACCAGCCAGAACCACAACTTCGCCGTCGCCGTCGGCTCCATCGCCGGGGTCGCCGACCTCACCCACGTCAACCTCAACGACGGCGTGTGCGAGGGCCTGGCGGCCCGTGACGCCAACGCGTTCGGCGTGCAGCACCACCCGGAGGCCGGGCCCGGACCGCACGACAGCCGCTACCTGTTCCACCGGTTCCTGGCCCGGATGACGAGCGCGGGCGGGCGATCGGCGGTCACCGTAGGCGGGTCGATGTCCGGCGACGAGCCGGTCGGGCTCCCGGTCCCCGAGCGGGGGGTCGGCTGATGCCCCGCCGCGACGACCTGACGACGATCCTCGTCATCGGGTCGGGGCCGATCGTCATCGGCCAGGCCTGCGAGTTCGACTACTCGGGCACCCAGGCCTGCCGCGTCCTTCGCGACGACGGGTACCGCGTGGTCCTCGTCAACTCGAACCCGGCGACGATCATGACCGACCCGGACTTCGCCGACCGGACGTACATCGAGCCGCTGACGCCGGAGGTGCTGGCCCGGATCATCGAGCGGGAGCGGCCCGACGCCGTGCTGCCGACGCTCGGCGGCCAGACCGGCCTGAACCTCGCCATGGCGTTGTACGAACAGGGGCTGATCGGCCGGCCCGGCACGCCGGAGATGATCGGCGCCGACGCCGAGGCCATCGCCACGGCCGAGGACCGCGAGCGCTTCAAGGAGGCGATGGTCGAGATCGGCCTCGACGTGCCCCGGTCCGGCATCGCCCACGACGTCGCGACGGCCGTCGCCGTCGCCGACGACGTCGGCCTGCCCGTCATCATCCGCCCGGCGTACATCCTCGGCGGGCGGGGGACCGGCATCGCCGTCACCACCGACGAGGTCGTCCGCCTCGCCGCGATCGGGCTGGCGGCCAGCCCGATCGGCGAGATCCTCGTCGAGGAGTCGATCGCCGGGTGGAAGGAGTTCGAGCTCGAGGTCATGCGCGACCGGGCCGACAACTGCGTGGTCGTCTGCTCGATCGAGAACGTCGACCCGATGGGCGTGCACACCGGCGACTCGATCACGGTGGCTCCGGCCCAGACGTTGACCGACGTCGAGTACCAGCAGATGCGCGACGACGCGTTCGCCTGCATCCGCCGCGTGGGTGTCGAGACGGGCGGCTCCAACGTGCAGTTCGCGCTCGATCCCGTCACCGGTCGCCAGGTCATCATCGAGATGAACCCGCGCGTCTCGCGCTCGTCGGCGCTGGCCTCCAAGGCGACGGGGTTCCCGATCGCCAAGATCGCCGCCCGCCTGGCCGTCGGCTACACGCTGGACGAGATCCAGAACGACGTGACGGGCGTGACCCCGGCCTGCTTCGAGCCGACGATCGACTACGTCGTGACGAAGGTGCCGCGGTGGGCGTTCGAGAAGCTGCCAGGCACGTCCGGCGTGCTGGGCACGCAGATGCAGAGCGTCGGCGAGGTCATGGCGATCGGCCGCACGTTCCCCGAGAGCCTGCAGAAGGCGTTGCGGTCGCTGGAGCAGGGCCGGGCCGGGCTGAACTGCGACGCCGCCGAGCGCCAGCTGGCCGCGCGGGTGACGGATGAGCTGCTGGTGGCGGTCGCCACGCCGACGCCCGACCGCATCTTCCAGCTCGGCGAGCTGCTGCGGCGCGGCGTCACCGTCGACGACCTCAACGCGGCGTGCCGCATCGACGCCTGGTTCCTCGACCAGCTGCTGGCCATCGTCGAGGAGCGCGGCGCGCTGGAGGAGCACTCGGGACCCGACGAACTGGCGACTCGGGAGTGGCGGCGGGCCAAGCGGCTCGGGTTCAGCGACGTCCAGCTGGCCCACCTGTGGTCGGTCTCCGAGGTCGCCGTGCGCACCGCCCGCCAGGCGTGCGGCGTGGAGCCGACGTACAAGACGGTCGACACGTGCGCGCCGAGTTCGCCGCCTCGACGCCGTACCACTACTCGACGTGGGAGGACGAGAGCGAGGTCCGTCCGTCGAACCGCCCGCGCGTCATCATTCTCGGCTCGGGCCCCAACCGCATCGGCCAGGGCATCGAGTTCGACTACTGCTGCGTCCACGCCAGCTTCGCCTTGCGCGAGGCCGGCTTCGAGACGGTCATGATCAACTGCAACCCCGAGACGGTGTCGACCGACTACGACACGTCCGACCGCCTGTACTTCGAGCCGCTGACGCAGGAGGACGTGCTCCACGTCATCGCCGCCGAGACAGCCGCCGCCGGCGGGGTGCCCCCGAAGGTGATCGTTGCGCTCGGCGGGCAGACCCCGTTGAAGCTGGCCTCGCTGATCCCGCCCCAGCTCGTCGCCGGCACGGCGGCGGCGTCGATCGACCTGGCCGAGGACCGCGAGAAGTGGAACGCGCTGTGCCACGAGCTGCAGATCCCGCAGCCGCCAGGCGGCACGGCGACCGACCTCGAGGACGCGTTGGACATCGTCAGCGGGATCGGCTTCCCGGTGCTCGTGCGCCCGAGCTACGTGCTCGGCGGCCGGGCCATGCAGATCGTCCACGACGTCAACCAGCTCGCCACGGCGATGGCCGAGCTGGCCGGCTTCGGCAGCCTCGGTCGGGAGGGCGGGCTGTCGGCCGAGCGCCCAGTGCTCATCGACCGGTTCCTCGCCTCGGCCGTCGAGGTCGACGTCGACGCTGTGCGCGACCACACCGGCGAGGTGCTCATCGGCGGCGTCATGGAGCACGTCGAGGAGGCCGGCGTGCACTCGGGCGACTCGGCCTGCGCCATCCCGCCGCCGACGTTGGCGCCGTGGGTCGTCGAGGTCATCGCCGCGTACACGGCGGCGATCGCCGAGCGCCTGGACGTGCGCGGGCTGATCAACGTGCAGTACGCGGTCGTCGGCACGACGGTGTACGTCATCGAGGCCAACCCGCGGGCCAGCCGCACGGTGCCGTTCGTGGCCAAGGCCACGGGCGTCCCGCTGGCCAAGGTGGCGACGCGCGTCATGCTCGGCGCCACGCTGGCCGAGCTGCGCGCCGAGGGACTGCTCGTCGAGTCGGCGTTGCGCGACCACGTCGCCGTCAAGGAAGCCGTGCTGCCGTTCTCCCGGTTCCCCGAGGTCGACCCGGCGCTCGGCCCGGAGATGCGCTCGACGGGCGAGGTGATGGGGATCGACGCCACGTTCGGCCGGGCCTTCTACAAGGCCGAGCTGGCGGCCGGTAACCCGCTGCCGGCCGACGGGACGGTGTTCCTGTCGCTGGCCGATCCCGACAAGCCGGCCGGCCTGGTCGTCGCCAAGCGCCTGCGGCAGCTCGGGCTCGGCGTCGTGGCCACGCAGGGGACGGCCGACTACCTGGCCCGCTTCGGGCAGGGCGTCGACGAGGTCGTGGCCAAGGTCAGCGAGGGCGCCGGGAAGACGGCCGTCGACCTGATCGCCGCCGGTGAGGTGACGTTCGTGGTCAACACGCCCCAAGGGCGCGGTGGCCGGACCGACGGCGAGCAGATCCGGAAGGCGGCGACGCTGCACCGCATCGCCAACGTGACCACGGTCGACGCCGCCCTCGCCGCCGTGCAGGGCCTCCTCGAACAGCGCGGCCATCCGATCGCCGTGCGCTCCCTCCAAGAGCACCACGCGCCGTGACGGCGGGACCCGTGCAGATCGGGTCGGTGACGCTCGCCAACCCCGTGATGACGGCGTCCGGGACGGCCGGCTACGGCGCCGAGCTGGCCGGCTCGCTCGACCTCGCCGCGCTGGGCGCCGTGGTCGTCAAGTCCTTGGCCGCGTTCGCCTGGGACGGCCACCCGCCGCCCCGGCTCCACCCGACGCCGCAGGGCATGCTCAACGCCGTCGGCCTGCAGGGACCCGGCGTCGAGGCCTGGCTGGCCGGCCCCTTGCCGGCGCTCGTCGCCAAGGGGGCGACCGTGGTGGCCAGCATCTGGGGCCGATCCGTCGACGAGTTCCGGGCCGCCGCCGACCAGCTCGCCGCCGCGCCGGCGCAGGTGGTCGCCGTCGAGGTCAACCTGTCGTGCCCGAACCTCGAG
>JACCUL010000385.1 GCA_013811855.1 Acidimicrobiia bacterium | reverse complement strand
AGCACGGCACGTTCACCGAGGCCCGCCAGTTCAACCTGATGTTCAAGACGCACGCCGGTCCCGTCGAGGACTCCGCCACCGTCGCCTACCTCCGCCCCGAGACGGCCCAGGGCATGTTCGTCAACTTTGCCAACGTCGTGAACACCACGCGCAAGAAGCCGCCGTTCGGCATCGCCCAGGTCGGCAAGGCCTTCCGCAACGAGATCACGCCGCAGAACTGGATCTTCCGCACCCGCGAGTTCGAGCTGATGGAGGTCGAGTTCTTCGTCCCGCCGGCCGACGGCCCTCAATGGTACGAGTACTGGTGCGCCGAGCGACTCGACTGGTACGTCCGCCACGGCATCCCCGCCGAGATGCTCCGCCTCCGCCCGCACGAGGCCGACGAGCTGTCGCACTACTCCTCGGGCACGGCCGACATCGAGTTCCAGTTCCCCTGGGGCTTCGACGAGCTCGAGGGCATCGCCCAGCGCACCGACTTCGACCTCAAGGCGCACGCCGAGCACTCCGGCGAAAAGCTCGACTACTTCGACCCGACGACGGGCGAGCGGTACACGCCCTTCGTCGTCGAGCCGGCGGTCGGCGCCACCCGCACCATGGCCGCGTTCCTGCTCGCCGCCTACGACGAGGACGAGGTCAACGGCGAAGCCCGCACCGTGCTGCGCCTGCACCCGCGCCTCGCGCCGTACCCGGTCGCCGTCCTGCCGCTGTCCCGCAAGGACACGCTGACGCCGCTGGCCCACGAGATCCGCCGCACGCTGAGCACCCGCTACCTCGTCGACTACGACGAGACGCAGGCCATCGGTCGTCGCTACCGCCGCCAGGACGAGGTCGGCACGCCGCTGTGCGTGACCGTCGACTTCGACTCGCTGGACGACAAGGCCGTCACCATCCGCGACCGCGACTCGACCGAGCAGGTCCGGGTCCCGATCGACGACGTGCTGGTCGAGGTCGGCGCCCGCCTCGGCTGGTGACCGCGGCAGGCTGGTACCTTCCCGCGCTCATGACCGCCTTCGCCGTGTTGGCCAAGCTGACCGCCGTCGCCGGCAAACGGGCCGAGCTCGCCGAAGCGCTGCAGCCGACGATCGCCAACGCCGAGTCCGAGCCGGGCACCCGTACGTACATCCTCCACGAGGACGTCACGGACGACAACGTGCTCTGGTACTACGAGCTGTACGAGTCGGAGGAGGACTTCGACGTGCACCGCCATTCGGCGTTCGCCCGCGACTTCGGGCCGAGCCTCGCCGGCCTGATGGCCGGACGGCTCGAGATGACGAAGCTCCAGCCGCTGGCCGGCAAGGGGCTGTGAGCTGACGACCTACCTCGACCACATCCTGGAGCGGCACCGGGAAGCGGCCGTCGCCGACACCAGGTCGGTCGACGACGTCGTCCGCAGTGCGAGTGCGTCGCCGCGGCCTCGTCCGTTCGCCGCCGCGCTGCGGGCGGACGGGCTGGCGGTGATCGCCGAGATCAAGCGGCGCTCGCCGTCCAAAGGCGTGCTCGACCCGTCGCTCGACCCGGCGACGACGGCGCGGGACTACGAACGGGGCGGGGCCGTCGCCTTGTCCGTGCTCACGGATGCCGAGTTCTTCGGCGGGTCGGTGGACGACTTGCGCGCCGCCCGCGACGCCACGCGCCTGCCCGTACTGCGCAAGGACTTCACCGTCGATCGCCGCGACGTCGCCGACGCCCGCCTGATGGGCGCCGACGCCGTGCTGCTCATCGTCGCCGCGCTCGGTCCGGTCGAGCTGATCGAGCTGCACCAGCAGGGCGTCGAGCTCGGGCTCGACGTGCTCGTCGAGGTCCACGACGAACCGGAGCTGGAGCAGGCGCTGCAGTGCGGGGCGACGCTCGTCGGCGTCAACCAGCGCGACCTCGTGACGTTCGAGGTCGACCACGCCCGGGCCGAGCGGATGGCCGGCGCCATCCCGCCCGACGTCGTGAAGGTGGCCGAGTCCGGGGTCCGGGCCGCCGCCGACGCCCGCCGCCTGCGCGACGCCGGTTACGACGCCGTGCTCGTCGGCGAGACGCTCGTGATCGCGCCGGACCGTCCGAGCGCCGTCGCCGACTTGCTGACCCGCTGAGCTCTCGCGGCGCGAGCATGGGTGGCATGCGTGGCGACGACGCCGACGACGATCCCGGCCTGCCG
>JACCUL010000352.1 GCA_013811855.1 Acidimicrobiia bacterium | reverse complement strand
CCCGATAGACCGCGTCGACGCCGAGGACATGATCGACGACCTCGCCACCCAGAAGCTGCTCGGCGAGTTCCGCGGCGAACCGGCGGTGGACCGTGACGCCCTGATCGACATCCTGGTCGGGCTCTCCGACGCAGCGGTCGCGGACGCTCGGATCAAGTCCGCCGACCTCAACCCGCTGATCATCGTCGACGGAAGACCCGTGGCCGTCGACGCGCTCGTCGAGCTGCGGCCCGACGCCGCCAGTGCCGGGAACCACGGGGAGGTGGGCTGATGCCCACGGTCGAGCACTACCAAGCGTTGTTCGACCCCAAGGGCGTCGTCGTCGCCGGGGCGTCGTCGCATCCCGGCAAGTTCGGGTTCGTCGCGCTGCACAACATCCTGGCCTCGGGCTACGCGGGCAAGGTCTTCGCGACCAACCGCGAGAGCATCGAGGTGCTCGGCATCCAGAGCGTCCCCGACATCGACGACGTCCCGGACGGCGAGGCGGACCTCGTGTTCGTGTGCACCCCGGCGAGCACGAACCCGGCCTTGCTCCGCGCCGCTGCAGCCAAGGGCATCCGCGCCGCGTTCATCGCGTCGGCCGGATACGGCGAGGCCGGTGAGGAGGGCAAGGTGGCCCAGGACGAGCTGGTCGCACTGGCGAACGACCTCGACCTGTTGATCGTGGGCCCCAACGGGCAGGGCCTGGTGTCGACGCCGTCGTCGCTGTGCGCGCAGATCGTGGCGCCGTACCCGCCGTCGGGGCGCATCGGCATCGTGAGCCAGTCCGGCAACTTCGTGTCGTCGTTCGAGAACTACGCGATCGCATCCGGGGTCGGCATCAGCCGCGCGGTGTCGGCCGGCAACGCCGCCGCCGTGACCATCGCCGACTACCTCGACTTCTACGCCACCGACCCCGCCACGTCGGTCGGACTGGCCTACGTCGAGGGCGTCACGGACGGCCGGCGGCTGCTCGACCGCCTCGCCGGCGCCGCCACCCACAAACCGCTCGTCGTGCTCAAGGGTGGTGCGACCGAGGGCGGCGCCCGTGCCGCGGCCAGCCACACCGGCGCCCTCGCCGCCGACGACCGGTTGTTCGACGGGGAGTGCCGCGCCGCCGGCATCACGCGCGCCGCGTCCGTGGAGGATGCGTTCGATGCGGCGGCGACGTTCGCCACCCAACCCCGCCCCGCCGGGCCGAACGTCGTCGTGCTGACGACCGCCGGTGGGTGGGGGGTGGTCACGGCCGACGCCATCTCCCGCCACCCGGACCTCCGCCTGCTCCCGCTGCCCGACGATCTGCGGGCCACGATCGACGCCGCGCTCCCGCCCCGGTGGAGCCGCAACAACCCGGTCGACTGCGCCGGCGGCGAGACCCGTGAGACGATCCCCGAGGTGCTCGCAGCAATCGCCACCCACCCGGACGTGCACTCGATCGTGTACCTCGGTCTCGGCATCCAGAGCAACCAGGCGCGGTTGATGCGCGACGGCCCGTTCTTCCCGGGCCACGGGCTGGAGCGCATCGTCTCGTACCACGAGCGCCAGGACCGACGGTTCGCCGACGCCGCGGGCGAGCTGAGCGTGGCGACGGGCAAGCCGATCCTGACCGCCACCGAGCTCGCCGTCGCCGATCCGGCCAACCCGGGGCCGGCCGCCGTGCGAGCCAGCGGGCGGCTCTGCTACGCGAGTGGCGAGCGGGCCGTGGCGGCGCTCGGCCATCTGACCCGTGACGCCGCGCACCGCGCCCGGCGAGGACGATGACGGCGCCACGTCGGGCCACCCATCCGGTCGCCGCGCTGGTGGTGATCGTCCTCGTGCCGGCGCTGCTCCTGTTCGCCCTCTGGCGGTGGTCCGCCGGCCAGGCCGCCGACGCCGACCCCGCCCCTCCCGACCCACCGGCGGCCCCGCCGGCGCCCTCGGACGCGCTGGTCACCCCACTGCTCTCGTTCCGCCGCGCGCCCGGCGTGCTGTCGCGCCAGCTCAACCTGGCCCCGTTCCAGGGCGCCGTCACCGACTTCGCAGCCCAGCTGAACGACACGTCGTGCCTCGCCGTGTCGGTCGACGGCATCCCCGTCGGTGGCATCAACGCCACGAAATCACTGATCCCGGCGAGCAACCAGAAGATCCTCGTCGCCGCCGTGGCCCTCGCCGTGCTCGGCGCCGACTACCGGTTCACGACGCGCGTCGTGGCGACGGCGCCGACGAACGGCGTCATCGCCGGCGATCTCTACGTGGTCGGCGGTGGCGACCCCTTGTTGACGAGCAGCACGTATCCGACCGAGAACGACCTCAACCCGGTCACCTCGCCGACGTCGCTCGACCGCCTCGCCGAGGCCGTGGTCGACGCCGGCGTGCGGCGCATCGAGGGCGCCGTCGTCGGCGACGCCAGCCGGTACGACGACGAGCTGTACGCGCCGTCGTGGCCCGACGACGTCCGCGGCATCGAGGGCGGCCCGTACGAAGCACTACTCGTCAACGACGCCCGGGTGACCGGTGACGACCTCCGCGCCGACGAGCCGGCGGAGGCGGCGGCTCGGGAGCTGACGTCGCTCCTCGAGGCGCGGGGCGTCGAGGTCGCCGACGGCGCCGAATCGGGAACGGCTCCCGACGGCCTCAACGAGCTGGCCGCCGTGCGCTCGCGCAAGCTCCCGCTGGTCGTCGGGGAGATGCTCGCCACGAGCGACAACAACACGGCCGAGATGCTCGTCAAGGAGCTCGGGGTGCCGTCCGGCGCGGGGACGCGACGAGCCGGGCTCGACGTCATGGAGGCCACGCTCGAGGACTGGGGCGTGCCCAGCGACGGGTTGGTGCTAGCCGACGGGTCCGGGCTGAGCAGCGAGAACCGGGTGTCCTGCCAGGCCCTGCTCGAGGTGCTCGCCCAATCCGCGCCGGACAGCCCGCTCGGTGCCGGCCTCGCCGTCGCCGGCGTGTCGGGCACGCTCTCGGAGGTGTTCGTCGGTTCGGACGTCGAGGGTCGGTTGCGGGCCAAGACCGGCACGCTCGGCAACGCGCCGTTCAACGCCGACCCGCCGGCCGTCAAGGCCCTCTCGGGCTACCTGCCCGTCGATGGCGGCGGCACCGTCGAGTTCTCGCTGCTGCTCAACGGATCCGGGCCGCTGATCGACCAAAGCGTGTACCGGCCGATCTGGGACGCTCTGGCGACGACGCTGGCGACATACCCGGCCGGACCGAGCGCCGCCGACCTGGGGCCGCGCTGATGGCCGAGAGCCGTGACGCCGCGAGCTCACCGGCCTCCCCCGGCCAGCCGTGATGGCGGTGGCGCCGATGTTTCCGCTGGGCACGGTGCTGCTGCCGGGCGGGATCCTGCCCCTGCACGTCTTCGAGCCCCGCTACCGCGAGATGATCGCCGACTGCCTGGCCGCCGAGACCGAGTACCCCGAGTTCGGCGTGGTCCTCATCGAGCGGGGATCGGCGACCGGTGGAGGCGATCAGCGGGCGATGGTGGCCACACTGGCCCGGGTCGTCGAGGTCGCCACGCTGGAGGACGGCCGTTACGTCCTCGTGACCGTCGGCATGGAGCGGTTAAGAGTCAGCGCCTGGTTGCCCGATGACCCGTACCCGATCGCCGACGTCGAGCCGTGGCCGGAGGTGCCGTTGACCACGGTCGAGATCGACGACTCGGGCCTGGCGGCGCAGATCGACGAACTCGACCGCCAAGCCGCTGACCTGCTCACGATGGCCCAGGAGCTCGGCGACCTGCCCCGCGAGCTGGTGCACCCGGTCGCCCGCTTCGACCCGGGGCAGGCGCTCTACGACATCGCCTCCAAGGCGCCGATCGGCCCGGCCGACCGTTACCGCATCCTGTGCGCCGGCGACTCGTTCGAGCGGCTCGAAGTGCTCACCGCGGCGATGGAAGACGTCGCAGCCATGCTTCGATTCCGGACGGCGTGAGATGCCGAGCCGACAGGCCAGGCATCCAGCATCGGTGCGCCTACTTGGGCTGCGCCGAGCAGCCGAACAGGACCGTGCCGCAGTGAGCGGACCACAACTCGTGCCTGTAGCTCTGATAGAACCTCCGCCGTGACGCCCGGGCGCAAGGACGCGGACGCCGCTCGCCGAGACGAGGATCCGACCTCCGTCGGCGCCGTCGTCGATCTGGTCAAGTCGTACGCCAAGCAGGAGACGCTCGACCCCCTGAAGGGCGCCGGGCGCTGGCTCGGCATGGGCGTCGCCGGCGCGGTGACGCTCGGCATCGGGGGGATCCTCATCACGCTCGGGCTGCTCCGCCTGATACAGACCGAGTGGGACCGGTCGGCCCGGGGATCGCTGTCGTGGCTGGCGTACGTGATCGTGCTCGTCGCCTGCGTCGCCGGCGCGTTCTTCGCCGTCACGCGCATCAAGAAGGACCGGTTGAACACGCCCGAGCAACTGCCGAAGGAGGAACGCTGATGGCCCGAGCGTCCACCACGCCCAGCGACCCGATCACCCGCGATGATCTCGAGCGGCGCTTCCGCGCCGTGCAGGACGGCGTGAAGGGCCGGGTCGAGGACAAGCGCAGCACGCTCTTGACGGTGGCCGCTGCGGGCGGGCTCGTGCTCGTCCTGGTCGTGTTCCTGCTCGGTCGCAAGAGCGGCAAGAAGAAGACCACGCTGGTCGAGATCCGCCGGCTGTAGTCGCATGGCTCGCGCCTCCCGCCGCCGGGCGTCGATCCTGTCGCCGTCGCTGCTCCTGCGGCGCACGAGCCTCCGCAAGGGCGTCTTCGCTGGGAATCGGGGCTGGCAGATCGTGGGGGTCCTGGTCTTCGGGACCCGCTTCCTGCGCAAGGCGCTGAACGGTGAGGAGGTGGTGTCCACCGAGCGGCTGGAACCCGGCCAGACGGTGTCGATCACGGCGATCGACCCGCGCTCGGAGCGGCGCCGGTGAGGGTGCAGCTGCGCAACCCCCGACGCGAGGTGGAGATCGAGGGTGCCCGGACCGTGCTGGCGCTGCTCGACGAGCTCGGCCTGAACCGGGAGGCCCACCTCGTCATCCGCAACGGCACGTTGGTCCCCGGCGACACCCGCCTCGACCCCGACGACGAGGTCGAGGTCCGTCCCGTGATCTCTGGGGGCGCATGAGGTTTCTGACGAGGTCAGTGCAGGATTTTCCTGACGAAGTACGCGCCAGAAGGTCGGGTCGGACATGAGCAAGTGCCGCGTCTGCCGGGGACCGGCAATCATCGACCTGCCCCGCCACAACGCCAACTTCTGCGCCGACCATCTGCAGCAGCTCTGCCGCCGCCAGGTCGAGAAGGCCATCGCCGACCACGAGATGCTCGAGCCGGGCGAGCGGGTCCTCGTCGCGGTCAGCGGCGGCAAGGACTCGCTGGCCGTGTGGGACCTGCTCGTCGAGCTCGGCTACGCCGCCGACGGCGTGTACGTCGGCCTCGGCATCGGCGAGTACAGCGACGTCAGCGGCCGGTACGCGCAGGAGTTCGCCGCCGCCCGGGGGCTGACGCTGCACACCGTCGACCTGCGTCACGACCACGGCTACGACGTCCCCACCGCGGCGCGTGCCACGCGGCGGGTGCCGTGTTCGGCGTGCGGTCTGTCCAAGCGCCACCTGTTCGACGCCGCGGCCCGCAACGGTGGCTACGACGTCGTCGCCACTGGCCACAACCTCGACGACGAGGCAGCCGTGCTACTCGGCAACACGTTGCGCTGGGACGTCGACTACCTGGCCCGCCAGATGCCCGCCCTGCCGGGCGGCAAGGGCTTCCCGCGCAAGGTGAAGCCGCTCGTCCGCCTGACCGAGCGGGAGACCGCGGCGTGGTGCATCGTGCGGGGCATCGACTACCAAGTCGAGGAATGCCCGATGGCGGCCGGCAACCGCCACCTCGGGTACAAGCAGACACTCAACGCGCTGGAGGCGCGGTCGCCCGGCGCCAAGGCGTCGTTCTACCTCGGATTCGTCGACCGGATGGCCCCGCTGCTGGCCAGCCGCTCGCGGGCGGCCGCCGACGCCCTCAATGCGTGCGCCACCTGCGGCTCGCCGACCTCAGGCGAGGTGTGCGCGTTCTGCCGCCTGGTCGCCGTGGCGTCGGCCCACGAGCCCGTGCCCGTCCAGATGATCGGCCGGTCCCGTCGGTGAGTTCGCTCCTGCGCATGGGGGAGCGGGTGCTGCTGCTCGACGTCAAGCGCCGTCGCTATCTGGTCACGCTGGCCGAGGGTGGCGAGTTCCACAGCCACGCCGGCTACGTCCCGCACGCCGAGATCGACGGAAAGGCGGAGGGGTCGGTGGTCCGCTCGACCAAGGGCGCCGAGTACACGGTGCTGCGACCGACGTTGGAGGACTTCGTCGTCGAGATGCCGCGTGGTGCGCAGGTCATCTACCCCAAGGACCTCGCGCCGATGTGCATGCTGGCCGACATTAGGCCCGGCCTCCAGGTCTTCGAGTCGGGCGTCGGGTCCGGTGCGCTGTCGATGACGATGCTGCGCTGGGGGGCCGAGATCGTCGGCTACGAGCTGCGCGACGATTTCGCCAACCGGGCCCGCACGAACGTTCGCAGCTTCCTGGGTGAGGACGCGCTGGGGCGTTACCGCGTCGAGTCCCGGGACTCCTACGACGGCGTGGACGGCGGTCCGTACGACCGGGTCATGCTCGACCTGCCCGAACCGTGGCGCGTCGTGCCCCACGCCGAAGAGGTGCTGCACCCCGGGGGCATCCTCGTCGCCTACACGCCGTCGATCACCCAGGCCGCCCAGACGCGGGAGGTCCTCCGGGGGCGCTGGATCGACGCCCGCACGCTGGAGGTCCTCCATCGCACGTGGCACGTCGAGGGCCAGAGCGTGCGCCCGGACCATCGCATGGTCGCCCACACCGGCTTCCTGACCGTCGCCCGGTACCTGGGGGCCGCCGGGCAGCGCGTTTCCACGTCGTCCACCGTGTAAAGTCATGGCGACCTGGTCGCTATCGAAGGAGCACGACACCATGAAGGTCTGGATCGATCAGGATCTGTGCACAGGCGACGGCCTCTGCGAGGAGATCGCCCCCGACGTCTTCACGTTGCTCGACGACGGGCTCGCCTACGTCAAAGAAGGCGACAAGGTCTACGCCGCCGCCAAGGGCAACCCGGAGGGCGCCGCCGGCCTCGCCGAGATCCCCGACGGCCAACTCGACGCCGTCATCGAGTCCGCCGAAGAGTGCCCCGGCGAGTGCATCTACATCGAGCCCTGACCCACGCCGCAGGGCGGTGCCCACGGTCGGACCACGAGTTGCCAGCGGTCGACGGAAGGCGTTGTGTAGCGTCCCCCACGTCGACCGCGCGTCGAACGGAGGAGGAGCGGAGTGCCCGAGCCACGTGACGAGATCCCGCAGGCGCAACGGGCGCAGCTCGACGCACTCAACGACGAGATCGCCCACCTTCGTTCCCGGCTCGCCGATGCGCCCAAGCGGGTGCGAGCCTTGGAGGAGCGGCTGCTCGAGACGAAGGGCCAGCTGGCCCAAGCCGTCGCCCAGAACGAGAAGCTGAGCTACACGCTGCGAGAGGCCCGCGAGCACATCGCCACGCTGCGCGACGAGGTCGACAAGCTGACCCAGCCGCCGTCGGCGTACGGCGTGATCGTCGGGCGGAATGACGATGGCACCGTTGACGTGCTCACGAGCGGTCGCAAGATGAAGGTGTCGACGCACCCCGACATCGACCTCGAAACGCTCGACCGCGGCTCGGAGGTCGTGCTCAACGAGAGCTTCAACGTCGTGCTGGCCCGGCGGCCCGAGCTGACCGGCGAGGTCGTGACCGTCAAGGAGGTGATGGAGGATGGCGTGCGGGCGCTCGTCGTCGGCCGGGCCGACGAGGAGCGGGTCTGCGAGCTGGCCGACGCGATGCGCGGCATTCACCTGCGCTCCGGGGACTCGCTGCGCCTCGACCCACGCTCCAACCTGCTGCTCGAGAAGCTGCCCCGGCCCGAGGTCGAGGACCTGCTGCTGGAGGAGGTGCCGGACATCTCGTACTCCGACATCGGCGGACTCGACGACCAGATCGAGCAGATCGCCGATGCCGTCGAGCTGCCGTTCCTGCACCAGGACCTGTTCGCCGAGCACCGCCTACCGGCGCCGAAGGGGATCCTGCTGTACGGGCCGCCCGGCTGCGGCAAGACCCTCATCGCCAAGGCGGTCGCCAACAGCCTGGCCAAGAAGGTCGCCGCGGCGACGGGCGACGAGAAGGGCCGCAGCTACTTCATCAACATCAAGGGCCCCGAGCTCCTCAACAAGTACGTCGGTGAGACGGAGCGGCAGATCCGCATGGTGTTCCAGCGGGCCCGGGAGAAGAGCGAGGAGGGCTGGCCGGTCATCGTCTTCTTCGACGAGATGGACTCGATGTTCCGCACCCGCGGCTCGGGCATCAGCTCGGACATGGAGTCGACGATCGTGCCCCAGCTGCTGGCCGAGATCGACGGGGTCGAGGGGCTGCGCAACGTCATCGTCATCGGCGCCACGAACCGCGAGGACCTCATCGACCCGGCGATCCTGCGCCCCGGTCGCCTCGACGTGAAGATCAAGATCGAGCGACCGAACGCTGCCGCGGCGACGCAGATCTTCGCCCAGTACCTGACCACCGAGATACCCATCGCCGCCCGTCACGACGTGCCGACCATGATCGACGACACGGTGGGGGAGATGTACCGCGAGGACGACGCCAACCGGTTCCTCGAGGTGACCTACGCCAACGGCGACAAGGAGATCCTCTACTACAAGGACTTCGCCTCGGGCGCGATGATCGAGAACAACGTTCGGCGGGCCAAGAAGATCGCCATCAAGCGGGTCATCGGAGGTGGTGAGCGGGGCGTGCGGACCGACGACCTGGTGGCGTCGATCAAGCAGGAGTACAAGGAGCACGAGGACCTGCCCAACACGACGAACCCGGACGACTGGGCGAAGATCTCGGGCAAGAAGGGCGAGCGCATCGTGTTCATCCGCACGCTCGCCTCGAGCACCAGCCCCGAGGATCCCACCGGCGGCCGCGCCATCGA
>JACCUL010000329.1 GCA_013811855.1 Acidimicrobiia bacterium | reverse complement strand
GTGTGCGGGCGGGCCGTCCCTCCGGCCACGGCGAAGCGGCGCCGGGTCGGGCCGTCGGCGGCGCTGTGGAACAGGCCGCCGGCGACCGCCGGGGCCGCCGTCACCAGGGTCACCGACGCGCCGGTCTCCTGGAGGTGGATGGCCGTGCCGACGCCGCGCCAGTCGTTGAGGTCGTCGAGCACCAGCACCTGTCCGGTCGGCGACGCCGAGCCGTCGAGGACGTCGTCGATCGTCACCACCGAAGGCTGGTCGACGCCGGGCAGGCGGTCGTCGACGCGCCACGCCCGCTGGAAGCCGGCCCGCGCCGGTGCCGCGCCGACGGCGACGACGAGGTGGTCGGCACCGTGGACGGCGACGTCGTCCGCGTCGACCGAACGACCCAGCCGGACATCGACACCGAGTCGGTCGAGCTCGCCGGCGTACCAGTCGAGGTGGTCGAGGATCTGGCGGCGTGACGGCTGCCGTCCGGCCAGTCGCCACTGCCCGCCCACCTCGGCGGCGGCCTCGACCAGCACGACCTCGTGGCCCCGCTCGGCGGCGACGCGCGCCGCCTCCAGCCCGGCCGGTCCGCCGCCGACCACGAGTACTCGCCCGGATGACGTAGCCGGCTGGAAGCGGTCACCGCCCCACTCGGTCTCCCGCCCCACGGACGGGTTGACGAGGCACGAGATCCAATAGTCCCGCGACCGCCGGCCCCAGCACAGCTGGTTGCACGAGATGCACGTCCTGATGCGTTCGGGCTGTCCGGCGCGGGCCTTGGCGACGAGGTGCGGGTCGGCGATCTGGCCGCGCACGATCGACACCATGTCGGCGTGGTCGGCGGCGAGGACGGCTTCGGCGTCGGCCGGTGTGCGGATGTGGCTCTCGGCCTGGACCAGGGCGTGGCGGACGACCTTCTTCAGCGCCGCCGCCGCCGGTTCGCCGAGGCGGGGCGGGAACAGCGACGTCGGCATCAGGGCGAAGAAGTCGAAGTAGCTGCCGGTCCCGCACGTGACGTAGTCCATCAACTCCCGCTCGTCGTGCCAGGTGACGATCTCTTGCAGTTCGGCCTCCGACAGCGAGCCGGCGGCGTCGGCGTCGAGGTTGACGGCCAGGCCGATGACGAACGCGTCGCCGCACGTCTCGCGGATGCGCGTCAGCAGCGTCGAGGAGAACCGCACCCGGTTCTCCAGCGGGCCACCCCAGCGGTCGTCGCGGCGGTTCGACCACGGCGTCCAGAACTGGTCGATCAGCGCGTGGTAGGCGGCGAACAGCTCGACGCCGTCGAAGCCGGCGGCGTGGGCTCGCGCCGCGGCCCGGACGAAGCCGTCGAGCACCTCGTCGATCTCGGGCTCGGTCATGGCGTGGCTGCCGTCGGCGTCGTGCAGCGACGGCAGGCCCGACGGCGACCAGTTGGGGCGGAACGAGTTGGCGGCGTCGCCGTGCTGGCCGACGTGGTACAGCTGCTGGATCATCACGACACCGCCCGAGCCGTCGTCGGCCGCCTCGTGGCAGGCGTCGGTGAGGCGGCGGAAGTGCGGGATCACGGCGTCGTCGTCGACACGGAAGTTGCCCCGGGTGAGCACGGCCGTCGGGTGCACCGGCACCGGCTCGACGACGATCATCCCGGCCCCACCGAGCGCCCGCTCCCGGTAGTAGGCGACGTGCCGGTCGGCCGGCAGGCCATCCTCGGCCATGTTCGTGGTGTGCGCACCGAGGTTGATCCGGCAGCGCAAGGCGTGACCGCGCAGCGTCAGCGGCGCGAACACGTGCGGGAAGCGCTGCTCGCCGGCGGTCGGGCCGGTCACGGCGACCGCGCCCCGTAGCGACGCCAGGCGAACGCCGCGGTCATCAGGTCGAGATGACCGCCGCCGCCATTCTCGAACAGGGTGATCGTGTCCGTGTCGTCGGGCCGGCGGCCCGGCGCGTCGCCGCGGCACAGCTCGTACAGGTCGGCGACCACGTCGCCGGCGGCGATGAGGCCGGCCCGCAGCGGGATGACCAGGTCGCCGTCCTCGGTCAGCGTCGCCAGGCGATCGTCGACGTAGATGTCGGCCCGCAACACGGCGTCGTCGTCGACCTCGCGGTGGTCGGGCAGGAAGGCCCCGACGAGATCGAGGTGCGTGCCCGGGCGCAGCCAGTCGCCGGCCACCAGCGGCTCCTTCGTCATCGTCGCCGTCGAGACAATGTCGGCGGTCGCCACCGCGGCGGCGAGGTCGTCGACCACGGTGGCGTCGACGCCGCCTGCCGACAGCTCGGTGGCCAGGGCGTCGGCCCGAGACCGGGTGCGGTTCCACACCAGCACGCGCTCGATGGACGGCCGGACGCACCGGTGGGCGGCGACGAGGTGGGCGGCGAGCGCGCCGGCCCCGACCATCAGCAGCGTCATCGCATCGGGCCGGGCGAGGTGACGGGCGCCGAGCGCCGAGTCGGCGGCCGTCTTGCGGTACGTCAACTCGGTGCCGTCGAGGAGGGCCAGCGGCGCGCCGGTCGTGCCGTCGAACAGCACGACCACAGCCTGCACCGAGGGCCGTCCGGCGGCGACGTTGCCGGGGAACACGGTGACGAGCTTGACGCCGATGGCGTCGCCGGGCTGCCACGCCACGAGCCCGAGGAAGGACTGGTCGGAGCCGTCCGGACCGAAGACCACCCGCTCGGCGACGGCGGCCGGCCGGCGGTGGCCGTCCTCCAGCGCGTCGATGAGCGCGCCGTACGGCAGGAGCTCGGTGATCGTCGGGGCGTCGATCAGCGGCAGGCTCGTCAGGTCGTCCATGGGGCCTCGCCCCGCTCGGCCTCCACGACGGCGTGGTCGACGAGCCGGGCGCTCAACCGGCGCGCCGCCTCGGTCACGCTGGCCGCAATGTCGTCGGCCGCGCCTTCGGCGGGGAAACGGTAGGCCGGTCCGTGCACGTGGATCGCCGCCACCGCCTCGCCGCCGGTGCCGAGGACGGGCGCGGCGACCGAGCTGATGCCGGCGAGGAACTC
>JACCUL010000222.1 GCA_013811855.1 Acidimicrobiia bacterium | reverse complement strand
CCGCGGTAGCGCGCCTCCTGCACCGCCAGCTCATCGAGGGCCTGGGTCGTGGCCGCCTCCAGTTCCCGGTCGCCGACTCGGAGGTGGGCGATCAGCTCGGCGTTGAGCACGCGCCGCCCGCCTGACGCCACGGCGCCGATGGCCAGCTCGCGGTGGCCGGGTGCGCCGATCTTGCGGACGGTCAGCACATCGAGGCGCCCGTGCACGGCCTGCGCCACCTGCGCCGCCACCGGCACGCCGCCGCGCGCCAGCCCGAGCACCACCGGTCCTGGATCGTCCGGCGCCGCCGGATCGAGCCGTGCCGCCACCTCGTCGCCGAGGACTTCGCCGGCGTGGCGTCGATCGCGGTAGCCGTCGGCGCGCTCGGAACCCCACAGTCGCATCGCCCCATCGTCGTCGGTCCGACGGGACGCGTCGAACCCGCCCGATATCGTTCGGGGCCGAATGAACGCGCCGCCGCCCCTCATCGGCCTGACCGGTCGCCGCAAGGTCGGCGCCCAGGTCGCCGGCTTCCCGGCCAACCTGGACGAGACGGCGATGGACGTCTTCGTCAACGCCTACGCCGCCGCCGTTTCGTCGGCCGGGGGACTGCCCGTGCTGATCCCGCTGCACGTCGACGCCGCCGACTACACCGGCCGGCTCGACGGGCTGGTCCTCGTCGGTGGGGCCGACATCCAGCCGGGCCTCTACGACGCCGAGTCCGAGACCGACGTGTATCCGCCGGAGCCGATCCGCGACCGGCTCGAGCTGGGCCTCGTCGACGTGGCGATGGCCGACGGGATCCCGATGCTCGGCATCTGCCGCGGTCTCCAGGTCCTCAACGTGTGGGCCGGCGGGACGCTCCACCAGCACGTCCCCGACCACGCCTGCTACGCCCGTCCGCCGGACGAGACGGTCGACGAGGCGCGCCTCGTTCCCGGCACGCGCATCCACGAGCTGTACGGCGATCGCCGCCGCGTCAACTCCCTGCACCACCAGACGGTCGATCGGCTGGCCGACGGGTGGACGCTGGCCGGTCGCAGCGAGCACGACGGCACGGTCGAGGCGATCGAGCTGCCGGGCCACGACGTGCTCGCCGTCCAGTGGCATCCCGAGCTGATGCGCTCGCGCGACGACGACCCGATCTTCCGCTGGCTCGTCGAGCGCGCCGCGGTCGCCGCCGAGCGCCGCCACTCCCGGCCCGTGGCGCGGGTCTGATCGTGCGCCGATCGCTTGTCCTCGACGACGCCGGCGACGCCGGCGAACTGCTGCGCCCCGAGCATGACGCCGCCGAACGGTTCGCCCGGCTCGGGCTGGACGTCGACATGGCGTCCACCAGCGTCGTGGCCAACCTCTTCCGGGCTTCAGGTGCTGCCAGGTCGAACCTGGAGCGGACGGTGCTGGCCCCGGAGGGCCTGTCGTTCGGTGCCTTCACCGTGCTGTGGGTGCTGTGGGTGTGGGGCGAGACGGAGTTCCGCCACCTCGCGGCCGACGCCGGTGTCACGAAGGGCACGTTGACGGGCGTCGTCACGACGCTGGAACGGCGGGACCTCGTGACCCGCCGCCGTCACGACGGCGACCGCCGCCTCATGACCGTGGCCAGCACATCCGAGGGCGACGCCGTGATGGCGCGGCTGTTCCCGCGCTTCAACGACGGCGAGCGGCGCATCGTGTCGGGGCTCGACGAGGCCGAAGCCCGCCAGCTCGCCCACCTGCTGCGCAAGGTGGTGCGGGCCGTCGACGGACTCGACAGGAACAACGGAGGGCTGCGGTGACAGGGAACGGTCGGGTGGTCGGCGCCGCGCTCGTTGCGCACGTCCCGACGATGGTGCTGCCCGAGGAGACGAGGCGCCAGCTCAACAAGGGCAACGAGATCAGCCTGGTGCCTGGGCTGCACCGGATGAAGGCCGAGCGCCTCGATCCGCTCGGCGCCGACACGTTCGTGGTGTTCGACGCTCACTGGGCCACGACCGTCGAGTTCGTCGTCACCTCGCACGAGCGCCGCACCGGCCGGTACACCTCCGACGAGCTGCCGCGTGGCATGTCGCAGATGCCCTACGACCTGCCAGGGGATCCCGAGCTGGCCCGGCTGATGGCCGACGAGGTCACTGCGGCCGGCTCGTGGATGACGGCAATCGACGACCCGTACCTGCCGATCCACTACCCGACGGTCAACCTGACGCCGTTCCTGCAGGGGCCGGAGCGGTGGGTCAGCGTCAGCATCCCGCAGACCGGCGAGCCCGAGGACTTCCTGCTCGCCGGCGCCGCCATCGGCCGGGCCATCGAGCGAAGCGGGCGGCGGGTCGTCCTGCTGGCCAGCGGGGCCATGAGCCACACGTTCTGGAAGCTCCGCGAGCTGCGGGCCCACGAGGCGTCGGACCCGTCGCACATCCGCACGTCGGAGGCGCGCGTCGCCGACGAGCGGCGCATCGAGTGGCTTGCCGCCGGTGACCACGCACGGGTCATCGACACGATGCCCGAGTTCCTGTGCCACAAGCCCGAGGCCATGTTCGGCCACTACCTGATGATGGTGGCGGCGATGGGCGGCCGGTCGTGCACGGCGCCGGGCATCGCGTACAGCGACTACGAGAACTCCATCGGCACGGGCCAGATCCACATCTGGTTCGAGGTCGCGCCGGTGCGGTGAGGCGCCTCTCCGCGGCTGAAGCCCGACGCGTCGCCCTCGCCGCCGCCGGGCTGACCACGGCGCGCCCGGCGGCGACACCGAACCTCGGGCACGTGGTCCGAACGATCCGATCGATGGCGGTGCTGCAGATCGATTCCGTCAATGTCCTCGAACGGGCCCACCACCTCACGCTGTTCACGCGGCTCGGCCCATTCGATCGGCGGCTACTCGACCGGGCGCTGGAGGAGCGGCGGATCTTCGAGCACTGGGCGCGGATGGCCTCGTTCAGCCCGATCGAGGACTTCGCCCTCTTCCGCCCGCGCATGGAGAGCCGGGCCGCCGGCGACTGGCCGAGGATGCGGGAGCTCAGCGCGCGGGCGCCGGGCTACGTCGAAGCCGTCTACCAACAGGTGGTCGAGCGCGGGCCGGTGACCGTGGCCGATCTCGAGGCCCCGGGTGCTCGGCGTGGTCCGTGGTGGGGGTGGGCCGACGGCAAGATCGCCCTGGAGTACCTGTTCGCCTGTGGCCGCCTCGCCGTGCCGTTCCGGCGCAACTTCGTGCGCTATTACGACGTGGTCGAGCGGGTCATCCCGTCCGAGTACCTCGACGGTCCCCCGATGGGGTTGGCCGACGCATACCGGCAGTTGCTCCTGCGCGCGGCGAAGGCGGTGGGGGTCGGCACGGCGCGGGACATCATCGACTTCTTCTGGCTGCGCGTCGCCGACGCCCGGCCCCTGCTCGCCGGGCTCGTCGCCGACGGACTGCTCGCCGAGGTCGACGTCGAGGGCTGGCGCCAGTCGGCCTACCTCCACCCCGAGGCCCGCGCCCCGCGCACCGTCGACGTCCGCACGCTCGTCAACCCGTTCGACCCGTACATGTGGAACCGCGAGCGGGTCGTGCGCCTGCACGGCTTCGACTACAAGATCGAGATCTACGTCCCGGCGCCGAAGCGGATCCACGGCTACTACGTGCTGCCGTTCCTGTTCGGCGACGACCTCCAGGCCCGCGTCGACCTGAAGGCCGAGCGCGACGCCAGTGTGCTGCGGGTGCGGGCGGCCTTCCTCGAGCCCGGTCGCGATGGCGGCCATGTCGCCCGCGAACTGGCAGTCGAGCTCGGTGAGGTCGCCCGCTGGTTGGGGCTCGGGTCGATCGTCGTCGACCGCCGCGGCGACCTCGCGAGCGCCTTGCGACGCGCCGTCTGAGAAACTGTTGGTGTGGCGAGCCAGGCCGGGTCCGGGCGGCCGCGATCTCCGACGCTCAGGTCCGCGTGCTGGAGGGCGACGCCGTCAGTCGCTTCTCGAAGTCGCGCGCCCGGGGCTGGTCCTGGTACATACCGAGGGCGCGATGCGCCGATAGCCAGTCGCCTGGTAGAGCCTGATACATCGCCACTGCTCGGCCAATGCGCGCGGTTGTCGGCGCGGAAACCGTGCAATACCGCGGGTTCTGCGAATCAGAAACCGGTCAGCTCGTGGTGCCCTCCAGGATCTGCAGGGTCTTCAGGTCGCTGTGGAAGTCGAGCGCGTAGTCGCCGCCCTCGCGGCCGATGCCGGAGAGGCCGACGCCGCCGAACGGCGCCGTGAGGTCCCGGACGAGGAAGGTGTTGACCCACACGATCCCGGCGCGGACGGCGCGCCCGACTCGTTCGGCCTGCTTCTGCGATCCGGTGTAGACGATCGCCGACAGCCCGTAGGCCGTCGAGTTGGCCAGCTCGATCGCCTCGGCCTCGGTGGCGAACGTCTGCAACGTCAGCACGGGTCCGAACACCTCGCGCTGGACGACCTCGCTGTCGTTGGAGCGGGGCTCGATCAGCGTCGGCTCGACGTGCAGTGAGTCGCCGACGCGGTGCCCGCCGCGCACGACGGCGTCGCCGTTGGCCGCGGCCCGCTCGATGAACCCGACGACGCGCTGCACGTGGTCCGGGTGGATCATCGGGGCGATGGTCGTCGACGGGTCGCGACTGTCACCGAGCACGTGCGCATCGAGCGCGGTGTTGAACTGGGCGAGGAACTCGTCGCGGATCGACGCCTCGACGAGCAGCCGCGTCCCGGCCAGGCAGACCTGCCCGGAGTCGTCGTACTGGCCGGCCGCCCTCACGGCGGCGGCGTCGAGATCGGCGTCGGCGAACACGATGAGCGGCCCTTTGCCGCCGAGCTCGGCCGTGAACGGGACGATGTTCTCCGCCGCCGCCCGCCCGATCACCCGCGCCGTCTCCGGGGAGCCGGTGAACGTGATGCGCTTGACCCGGGAGTCGCCGACGAGCGGCGGACCGACCTCATCGCCGATGCCCTGCACGAGGTTGAACACGCCGGGCGGGAAGCCGGCCTCGACGGTCAAGTCGGCGAGCAGCGAGCACGACAGTGGCGACCACTCGGCCGGCTTGAGGATGACGGTGTTCCCGGCCGCCAGCGCCGGTGCCACCTTCCACGTCGACAGCATGAACGGGGCGTTCCACGGCGTGATCACGACGGTCGGGCCGGCCGGCGAGCGCACGACGGTGTTGGCCGTGCCCTTGCTCTTCCAGCGCCGCTCCTCGTGCACCAGCGCCAGGTCGGCGTACGTGCGGAAGTTGATCGCCCCGCGGGCCACGAGACGCAGCCGCATCGACTCGTGGAGCATGGCCATGTCGACGGTCTCGACCATGGCGATGTCGTCGTTGTGCTCGTCGATGAGATCGGCCAGGCGGTGCAGCAGCTCGGCGCGGCCGTGCGGTCCGAGCTCGGCCCATCCGGGGAAGGCGGCGACGGCGGCGCTGACGGCGGCGTCGGCGGTCGCCGCGTCACCG
>JACCUL010000203.1 GCA_013811855.1 Acidimicrobiia bacterium | reverse complement strand
TCATCATCCTCGGCGCCGCGCCGTCCATCGCCAACGGTGTCATCGGTGGCATCGACGAGGTGCCGCCGGCGCTGTCCCGCGCCGGCTGGATGCTGGGCGCGCGAGGCGTCGACCGCTACCGCACGTGGTGCTGCCGGCGGCGTTCCCGGCGTACCTCTCCGGCCTCAAGCAGGGATGGGCGTTCGCCTGGCGCAGCCTGATGGCCGGCGAGCTGATCGTCCTCCTGGGCGCGCAGTCCGTCGGCTCGCTGCTCCAGCTGTACCGCAACCTGGCCGCCCCGGCGAGCCTGATCGCGATCATGATCGTGATCCTCGTCGTCGGCATCGTCGTCGATGCCCTGGTCTTCGGACAGCTCGACCGCTTCGTCCGCAAGCAGTACGGACTGATCCGGTTCTGAGTCCTGGAACCCGCGATTTCTGTCGGGTTTCGCGCCTCAGAATCCGGCGTACCCTCGGCGCCGTGACGCCGGAGGACGCGCTGGAACGCGTCGTGCACCTGCTCGACCGGGCCCACGCCAGCGCCTTCAAGGCCAAGGCGTTCCTGCGGGCTCGGGACGTCGTGCGGGAGACCGATCAGGCCGAGCTCAGCCAGCTCGCCGCCGCCGGGAAGCTGACCGAGCTGGAGGGGATCGGCGATTCGTCGGCGCGGGTGATCACCGAGGCGCTGAGCGGCGACATCCCGGCCTACCTGTCCAAGCTCGAGGCCGAGACGGCGCTGGCGATCACCCCAGAGGGCCAGCGCTACCGAGACGCCCTGCGCGGTGACTGCCACCTGCACTCCACGTGGAGCGACGGCGGCGCCCCCATCGAGGCGATGGCCGCCGCCGCGCAGACCCTCGGGCACGAGTACATGGTCCTCACCGACCACTCGGCCCGGCTGACCATCGCCCACGGGCTCGACCGGGAGCGGCTGACGACCCAGCTCGACGACATCGCCGAGCTCAACGCCCAGTTCGACGGGTTCCGCATCCTCACCGGGATGGAGGTCGACATCTTCGAGGACGGCTCGCTCGACCTCGCCGACGACCTTCTCGAACGCCTCGACGTCGTCGTCGCCAGCGTCCACTCCAAGCTGCGCATGGACCGCCAGCACATGACCGAGCGGATGGTCGTCGCCGCCGCCAACCCGCACGTCGACATCCTCGGCCACTGCACCGGCCGGCTGATCGGCAAGCGGCCGCCGTCGGTGTTCGACGCCGATTACGTCTTCGCCGCCTGCGCCCAGTTCGGCACGGCGGTCGAGATCAACTGCCGGCCCGAGCGGCTCGACCCACCCCGGGAGCTGATCGACGTCGCGCTCGGGTTCGACTGCTGGTTCTCGATCGATACCGACGCCCACGCCACCGGCCAGCTGGAGTGGCAGCCGTACGGCTGTGATCGGGCCGCCCAGTGCGCGGTGCCGATCGACAAGGTGATCAACACGATGGCGGCCGACGACCTTCTGGCGTGGACGGCGGGTGCCTGACCCCGGACGGTTGATCGGGGCCGGGCGGGACGCCGACATCTTCGACATCGGCGCTGGACGGGTCCTGCGGCGCTACCAGGATCCGGCCCGTCATCGTCCCGACGACGTCGTGCGCGAGCAGCGCGTGATGCGCCACTTGCGGTCGGCCGGGTTCCCGGTGCCGGAGGTGTTCGACGTC
Source organism: Acidimicrobiia bacterium (assembly GCA_013811855.1). Taxonomy (GTDB): domain Bacteria; phylum Actinomycetota; class Acidimicrobiia; order Acidimicrobiales; family Ilumatobacteraceae; genus JALZMG01. The sequence continues at coordinate 1,393 of JACCUL010000203.1, read as the reverse complement.
GACGGTCCCGATCTCGTCATGGAGCGGGTCGACGGGCCGACGATGCTCGACGAGCTCGGCCGACGCCCCTGGCGGACCCGCCGGTACGCCGACACGTGGGCCGACGTCCACGTCCGGCTGGCCGCCGTGCCGGTCGGCGAGCTCGCCGGCGGCCCGTCGGCGCTCCCGGTCCGCTTCGGCGCCCCGGACGCCATCCTCCACCTCGACTTCCACCCCGGCAACGTGATCGTGACGGCGGACGGGCCCATCGTGATCGACTGGACGAACGCCTCGCTCGGCCCGCCGGCCGCCGACGTCGCCCAGGCGTGGATCATCGCCGCGTCGAGCACGCTCGACGAGCCGTGGGCAATCCGCGTGATCGCCATCTTCATCCGTCGCCGCCTGGTCGATCGCTTCGTCGACCGGTGCGGACGCGACGAGGCCCGGGCATTGCTCCCGGCGACGGCGGACTACCGCCTGCGCGACCGCAACGTGCGCCCCCAGGAGGCCGACCGGATCCGCCGACTGGTCGCCGCACACCGAACCGGGCCCGCTTGAATGTCCGGATGTCGATCTTCGAGCACCCGATCAACACCCTTCGCGGCGAGCCGAGCAGCCTGGCCGACCACGAGGGCGGGACGCTCCTGCTCGTCAACGTCGCCTCCAAGTGCGGGCTGACCCCGCAGTACATGGGACTCGAGGAGTTGCAGCGGACGTACGGCGACCGCGGATTCAGCGTGCTCGGCTTCCCGTGCAACCAGTTCGGGGCCCAGGAGCCGGGCTCGGCCGAGGACATCGAGACGTTCTGCTCGACGACGTACGGCGTGACCTTCCCGATGTACGAGAAGGTCGACGTCAACGGCGACGATCGCCATCCCATCTACGACGAGCTGACCGCCGTCGCCGACGCCGAGGGCCACGACGGGGACATCCGTTGGAACTTCGAGAAGTTCCTCGTCGCGCCGGACGGCTCCGTCACCCGCTTCTCGCCGATGGTGGCCCCGGACGACCCGGCGCTCGTCGGCGCCATCGAGCAGCACGTCGCGTGATCGCCCCGGCTCGCCCGTAGGCTGGCCGGCCGTATGTCGAAGAAGACCAAGAAGCGCAAGGCCCGGATGCGCCGCTCGAAGGCCAACCACGGCAAGCGTCCCAACATGGGCCGCGGCTGACGCCCGGACTGCGCCGACATCCCGGCCGCGATGACCGCGCCGCCTCCCGCCCGTCGTGAGGAGGTCGTCGACGTCCTCCACGGCCACCACATCGCCGACCCCTACCGCTGGTTGGAGCGCGGCGACGACCCCGAGGTCGTCGACTGGGTCGCCGCCCAGAACGCCCACACCCGCTCGATCCTCGACGCCGATCCCGCCCGCGCCCGTTGGCACGGCGACCTCGTCGAGCTGATCCAGCTCCCCGT
>JACCUL010000163.1 GCA_013811855.1 Acidimicrobiia bacterium | reverse complement strand
GCCACCAGCGGTCGGAGCGCCGCGACGGTCGTCAGCGGGTCGTTCGACCGGGCTGCGGCCGAGGCCAGGTCGTCGGCGACGCGGAGCCCGGCGACGATCGACGACGACGTGCGGAGCCGCCCGAGCGCGGCGGTCAACCAGGGGTCGGCCTCGGGCACGGGCGGTCGATACCCGGCCCGGCCGACGGGGAACCGTCCGATGCCCTCGGGCCTGTCACCCCTGAGGGTGATCGCGGCTCACCAGTCATGTCGGCCAATGTCGCGCGGGCCCGGCGCTCACGGGCCGTGCCCGGTCATGCGGTGACCGAGCGGACGATCTCGTCGATGCGCCGGCGGATCGGCCACGCGCCGTCGGTGGTGTTGCTGATCACCGTGGTCAGCACCCCGTCCTCCGGGTCGACCGCCGAGTGGAACGAGACGCCGGGGTCGCTGCCCTCCAGCCAGATCGTCGCCCCGCCGTTGCGGATCCAGATGCCGCGTCCGTACGACACGCCGTCGTCGGACCACGGCGAGTGAGGCCGCCGCATGTCGTCCACGACCTGATCCGGCAGCAACCGACCGCCGAGCACGGCGTCCCAGAACCGCGCCATGTCGGCCAGCGTCGTGTAGGCCCCGCCGTCCCCACCGCCTCGGACGGGAAGGTGGAAGTGGTTCGTCCTCCACCCGTCGGGTCGGTCGACGTACCCGAGCGCGGCGGTCCCTGGCAGCTCGTCGGAGCGCAGAAAGGCGGTGTCGACCATGCCGGCCGGACCGGTGACCCGCTCGGCGACGAGGTCGTGATACGAGCGCCCGGCGGCCAGTTCGGCGATCAGCGAGAGCACGATGAAGCCGCCGTTGTTGTACGCGAACCGCGCGCCGGCCGGGAACTTCGTCGGGAAGCCGTCGACCACGAGGAGGAAGTCGGGGACGGTGGCCAAACGGTGCACGGACACGGGAAGCGGCGGATCGAGGTCGTCCTCGTCCAGCTCCTCCTCGTCGAGGTAGTCGCCGATCCCCGAGGTGTGCGTCAGCAGGTGGTCGATGGTGACGTCGGGTTCGATCAGCCCTAACGCGTCGCCGAGCACGGAGCGCGCGGTGGTGTCGAGCGTCAGCGTCCCGTCACCGACGAGCGACAGCACGACGACGGCGGTGAAGCCCTTGCTCCCACTGGCCATGGCGAACTGCGTGTCGAGCGTGGCCGGGATGCCGTGGGCCCGGTCGGCGAGCCCGAACGCCGCCTGGTGGACCGTCGTGCCACGTTCGGCGACGTGGACGACGCCCGAGAAGTCGGTCTCGGCGGCCAGTTCCGCGACAGCACGGGCGAGCTCGTTGGACATCGCCCTCGACGGTAGTACGCGACCTGTGGGAACATCTGTTCGTGCGCACCGAAGCGACGATCCTGCATGCCGACCTGGACGCGTTCTTCGCCTCGGTGGAGCAGCGTGACGATCCGCACTTGCTCGGCCGGCCCGTGATCGTCGGCGGTGGCGTCGTGCTGGCGGCCAGCTACGAGGCCAAGGCCCGCGGGGTGCGCACCGCGATGGGTGGTGCGCAGGCCCGGCTCCTGTGTCCGGACGCCGTCGTCGTCCCGCCCCGCATGTCGGCCTACAGCGACGCCAGCAAGGCCGTGTTCGAGGTGTTCGCCGACACCACGCCGCTCGTCGAAGGGCTGTCGATCGACGAGGCGTTCCTCGACGTGGGCGGCCTGCGACGCCTCGCCGGCAGTCCAGTCGAGATCGCCGTGCGACTGCGGGCCGCCGTGGCCGAGCGTGTGGGCCTGCCGATCACGGTCGGCGTCGCCCGCACGAAGTTCCTCGCCAAGGTGGCGAGTGCCGTGGCGAAGCCCGACGGCCTGCTCGTCGTGCCGCCCGACTGGGAACGCGAATTCCTCCATCCACTGCCGGTGGAGCGGCTCTGGGGGGTCGGGCCGGCGACGGCGGCCAAGTTGCACGAGCGGGGCCTGCGGTTCGTGGCCGACATCGCCGCCCTCGCCGAGCCGGCGCTGGTGGCCATGCTCGGCCCGGCGGCCGGCCACCACCTCCACGTCCTGGCCCACAACCGCGATCCGCGACCGGTCGTCGTCGGCCGGCGTCGGGGATCGATCGGCTCGCAAGACGCGCTCGGTCGGCGCCCCCGCTCGTTCGACGAGCTCGACACCGTCCTCGTCGGCGTCGTCGACCGGGTGACCCGGCGGATGCGGGCCGCCGATCGGGTCGGACGCACCGTGACCCTGCGGCTGCGGTTCGCCGACTTCGCCCGCATCACCCGGTCACACACGCTGCCGCAGGCGACGGCCGGCACGGAGGTCGTCCTGTCCGCGGCGAGGGCGCTGTTCGCCGAGGCGACGCCGCTGGTACAGGCGCGCGGCCTGACGTTGATCGGCCTAGCCGTCGGCAACCTGGACGACGCCGATGCCGTACAGCTGACGCTGCCGCTCGACCGGCCGCGGTCCGGCCCGCTCGACGACGTGCTCGACGACGTGCGCACCCGCTTCGGGACGGCGGCGCTCACCCGGGCCGTGCTGCTGGGCC
>JACCUL010000158.1 GCA_013811855.1 Acidimicrobiia bacterium | reverse complement strand
TGAAGGACTGCTACGCCGCGCTGGGCTGCATCCACGGGCGCTGGCGGCCGGTGGTGGGCCGGTTCAAGGACTACATCGCGATGCCCAAGTTCAACCTCTACCAGAGCTTGCACACGACGGTCATCGGCCCCGCCGGCAAGCCGATCGAGGTGCAGATCCGCACCCGCGAGATGCACCAGCGGGCCGAGTGGGGCGTCGCCGCCCACTGGGCCTACAAGGACGGCTCGCCGGACGCCGACGTCGACTGGCTCAACCGGATCATCGACTGGCAGGCCGAGGTCAGCGACCCGGCGCAGTTCATGCAGAGCCTGAAGACCGACCTCGAGCAGGACGAGGTCTTCGTGTTCACGCCCAAGGGGCGGGTCATCACGCTGCCGCTCGGATCGACGACGGTCGACTTCGCCTACGCCGTGCACACCGAGGTCGGCCACGCCTGCATCGGGGCCAAGGTCAACGGGAGGTTGATCTCTCTCGACCACCAGTTGGCCAGCGGCGACACCTGCGAGATCTACACGTCGAAGGTCGAGACGGCCGGGCCGTCGCAGGACTGGCTGGGCTTCGTCGCCTCACCGCGGGCCCGCAACAAGATCCGCCAGTGGTTCAGCCGCGAACGCCGCACCGACATGATCGAGGCCGGGCGCGAGGCGCTGACCGAGGACTTCCGTCGCGAGGGCCTGCCGGTGCATCGGATGTGGAAGTCCGAGCAGCTCGAGCAGGCGATCAACGAGGCCGGCTACGGCGACTTCGACGCGCTGCTGGCGGCCATCGGGGAGCACCACGTGTCGGCGCGCAGCATCGCCTTGCGGGTGGCCAGGAGCTTCCGCGGCGGCGACGGCGAGGAGCAGCTCCCGGCGACCGTGCTGCGGCCGCGCCGGCACAGCCACACCGACAAGGTCGGCGTCCACGTCGAGGGGCTCGACGACCTGCTCGTGCGCCTGGCCAACTGCTGCACCCCCGTGCCCGGCGACGAGATCATCGGCTTCGTGACCCGCGGTCGCGGTGTCAGCGTCCACCGCGCCGACTGCGCCAACGCCGTGTCGCTGATGAGCGACCATGCCATGCGGCTGATCGAGGTCGACTGGGACGGCGAGACGTCGGGGGCCGTGTTCCGCGCCGGCGTCGAGGTCGTCGCCCTCGACCGCTCTCGCCTGCTGCGCGACGTGGCCAACGCGCTCTCGGACCACCACGTCAACATCGTCGCCTGCGACACGGCGACCGGCGACGACCGGGTGGCCAAGATGCGCTTCGAGTTCGAGCTGGCCGACCCCGCGCACCTGGAAGCGGTGCTGCGCACGATCCGCCAGATCGACGCCGTCTACGACGCCTACCGCGTCCTCCCCGGCACGGCCCCGCTGTCCAGCACCGGCTGACTCGACCGTTTCACACGTCGAAGAGGCGCACGCGGTAGCGGTAGGTGAGCGCTGCCGCGCCCGGGCCGTCGACGTGCGAGACGGTCACGGTGTAGTTCCGGCGTGCCCCGGACCGACGGATGCCGTCGACCTCGAAGACCACGGTCGGCGACGCGTAGCCCCGGCGCTCGCGGTGGACGGACACCTTCAAACGGTCGCCGGTTGGATCGCGCACCACGACCCGGGCCTTCCGGAAGCTGACCCGGTCGTCGGTGGCGCTGAGCGACCAGCGACCGGCCGGCTCGAGGTCGTCGGGGAACCATCCGGGCGTCGGCCACGGGACCCATTCCGGGACCGGACGCCGGCGATGCTCGCGTCCGACGACCAGCAACGCGTTGGCCGTCGTCGTCGAGCCGTTGCCCATCGTGGTCGCCCAAGGGTTCATGATCCAGCGACGGTGCCCGACCGCTCGGTTGCGCCGGCCGGGATCGTCCATGTAGAGCACGATCGGTCCGGCGGCGCCGAGGCGACTGAACAGGGCCGCGTTCGAGCGGGAGGCGCCGTCGGCGCCGGCTCTGGTCCAGCAGTCCCACGAGCGCCGCGGAGCCGCGCTGAGGGCGTCGTTGGCCGACATGATGAGGGCGGTCCGCTGCGCCTTGGACGACAGCGTCCGGGCGAACCGCACGGGTGCGAGGTGGCCCATCGACCGCATGAAGTTGACGGCCCGCAACGCGGCCCGTTGGGCGTCGGGTGAGATCCTCCCGGCGCGGCACCTCCGCTGCGCGCCGTCCCAGCGCACCGGCGTGGCGAGCCCGCGGAGCAGCCGGTTCCGGTACGCCCGGGCGACGGCTCGGCGATCCGACCGGTCGATGCTCGTCGAGCGGTCGCGCCGCGGTTCGCCGC
>JACCUL010000141.1 GCA_013811855.1 Acidimicrobiia bacterium | reverse complement strand
GGCGACGGCTGCCGCCTTGCGGGCCGACCCGGCTGTCGGCACCGTCGCCGTGGGGCCCGCGGACCCCGTGCTGCGCACCGACCTCGGGTGCGCCCGCGACGTGCGAGCCAGCACGCTGAACCGGCTGTTCCAAAGTCGCTGGGGACCGTTGATCGGCTTCGACAACGCGCACGTCATGCCACTCGGTCGGGGCCGCCACCTCTGGCTCTTCACCGATGCCTTCCTCGACTATTCGGGCGTCGTCACCGACTTCCGCCAGTCTCGCTATCAACACAACGTCGCCGTCCTGCAGCGGGGCAAGTGCTTCACGTTGCTGCATCGCAACACGAGAGCGTTCGCCTACGAATGGGAGCCCGGCGACATGGGTCGCGACAGCCATGATCGGTTCTTCTGGCCCCTTGGCGGCGAACGCATCGGCCGGACGCTGTACGTGTTCTGGGCCGAGATGCACAACGACTACCCGCCGCCGGCGCCCGAGGACGGCATCACGCGCCATCCCGAGCGGACGTGGCTGGCGACCTACGACGTCAGGACCTTGCGTCGCCAGAGCTTCGTCCCGGCGCCCAACTCCGGGGTCTTCCCGCAATACGGGTTCGCCGTCGAGTCCGACCGCACCCACACCTACCTGTTCGGCAACTCCAACCTCCTCAACTTCGCCCGCGAGGGCGGCTACATGAACGGACCCCACTCGGCCACGCGCATGTACCTCGCCCGCGTGCCGCGCGGTCGGCTCACGCGCCAGCCGGCGTACCGGACGGCCACGGGATGGTCGCCCGATCCCGGCGACGCACGCGCGTTCTCCTCACGATTCTGGGCCGAGAACCAGATGCAGCCCCGGCTGATGAACGGCGTCTGGGTGTCGACCACCAAGATCGACGGGTTCTCCGGTCTGGATGTGCTCGTCGAGGTCGCCGACGAGCCGTGGGGGCCGTGGCGGGAGGTGCGCCGTTTCCGGACGCCCACCACCCGCAACGGCGAGCCGATCACGATGTACCAGCCCATCCTCGTGCCGTGGCGGGAGCCGAACGGGCGGATGTCGATCGTGCTCAGCCGCAACGCGCACGACTGGGACTACGCCGTCTCCGAGGACAACAGCGTGTACCGGCCCGAGGTGACGACGGTCCCGTGGGTCCGCGGGGAGCAGGCCGGATAGCGCTACCAATCCAGCGGGTCCCGACGGGCGAACGTTGGGTCGTGAGGTTCGACATCGAGGATTACAAGAGCCGGACGGATCGGTTGCGGTGGGACGATCTCGACTTCGGCGCCTTCACCGACGACCCGCTCGACGGTGACACGTTGCGGGTCATCGAGTACATGCACGACGTGGAGCACCACACCATTTGCTACCTCCGCGACCTGCTCGTCACCCCGGCCCACGCCGATCCGGAGATCACCGCCTTCCTCAGCCTGTGGGCCTACGAGGAGCTGTGGCACGGCGAGGCGCTCGGTGCCGTGCTCGCCGCCCACGGCCGGCTGTCGGGACAGCAGCGTGTCGCCGCGATGCGCCAGCGGCTCGGCATCCGCGATCGCATCCGACCGCTGCTCTCGGCGCTCGGGTCGACGGTCGTCGGCGAACGCCTCGTCGCGCTGCACATGACGTGGGGCGCCATCAACGAGTGGACGACGCAGGCCGGCTACGTGCGCCTGGCCCAGAGGTCCGGCACCCGGTGCTGGCCGAGCTGACCGGTCGCATCGCCAAGCAGGAGGGTCGGCACATCGACTTCTACGTCGCCGAAGCCCGGTGCCGGCTGGGCGCCAGCCGCGCCGCGCCGCGGATCGTGCGCTCGGCGCTGCGCCACCTGTGGCGGCCGGTCGGCACCGGCGTGATGCCGACCGAGGAGACGGACTTCGTCATCCACCACCTGTTCGGCGGCCCGGACGGCGGCCCGTTCACGTCGCGCATCGACCGGCGCATCGACGGCCTGCCCGGGCTGGAGGGCCTCGGCCTGATCCGCGGTGCGGTCACGGCGCGGGCGGCGTAGGAGGCGAGCCGGCAGGCGAGCCGACCAATCGTTACGGCGAGCTGGTTTGCGTCTGACTTCGGCGCGGAGGATCACCGCGGAAATGACCCAAGGCTGCCAGGCTCCTCGGCCCTGTTGAGAGGAGCAGTTCATGTCCGAGGGGAACGGCCGCAGGCCGCC
>JACCUL010000140.1 GCA_013811855.1 Acidimicrobiia bacterium | reverse complement strand
CGCCGGTCGAGGTCGGCCCACGACGTCGACCGCCCGTCGTGGCGTTGGGCGAGCGCGCCCGGCTGGCGGTCGGCCACGGTCTCCCAGACGTCGGCGAAGTTCCAGCCCGCCATCGTCGTCAGCGGGGTGGGCCGTCGCGGAGGCGGTCGGACGCCGCCAGCACCGGCTCGGCCTCGCCGACGGCGTGCCACATCGACTCGATCCACCATGTGGCGCCGGCGTCGGCCCACGCGGCCGGAGAGTGCTGCGATCCCTCGCCCTCGATGACGATGTCGTAGTCGCGGTCGCCGACCTCGGCCCGGACGATGGCGATCTGCTCCAGCGTCGGTTGCGTCACCTCGTCGGCGCCGATCACCTGCGGCAGCAGGCCGTCCCAGCGCAGCGCCCGGGCCATCGACCGCTCCCGCCCGATCGCGCCGACGCACCAGATCGGCACCCGCGGCTGCTGCACGATGTCGCCGATCGTCGGGAACGCCGTCGGGCGGATCGTGTGGTGGGCGCCGTCGTAGGAGAACGGTTGGCCGGCCCACAGGCCGGTGACGATGTCGAGGCACTCGTCCATCAGCTCGGCCCGCACCTTGCGGTCGGTCTCCTCGCCGAACTCGCCGAACCCGCTGTCGACGGCGCCGAGCCCGACGGACAGGATCACCCGACCCTCCGAGAGGCGATCGACGGTCGCCACCTGGCTGGCCAGCTCGGCCGGCCGGCGCCGCGACGGCGGAGTCAGCATCGTGCCCAGGCGGATGTGCGACGTGCGCACCGCGGCCAGCGCGAGCGCGATCCAGGCGTCGACGCCCCAGACCGGCTCCCACACGAACAGCCCGTCCCATCCGGACTCCTCGGCGATCGCCGCCAGGTCGCCGACGGCGTCGGCGTCGGCCCAGGGCACCACGAAGCCGTACCGCATCACGACCACCCTAGGACGACGGCAACGCGGGATTCTCATGCGCGCGGTCCCTGATCGGTAGAGGCCCGCGCGCATGAGGATCCTCCGGGTCCGGGCTGTCGGGGCGTCACCTCGTAGCGTCCTGCGGCGATGGACTTCGAGCTGCCGCCGGACGACGACGCCCGGCGCCTGGAGGTCAGGGCATGGCTGGCCGAGCACCCGGAGCCGACGGGCGAGCAGCTGGCGCGGGCCGGTTACGTGGCGCCCCATTGGCCGGCGCCGTGGGGGTTCGACGCCGACCCCGTGCACCAGCTGATCGTCGACGACGAGTTGACGAGAGCGGGGGTGCGCCGGCCTCTCAACCCGATCGGCATCGGTTGGGCCGGCCCCACGCTGTTGTACGCCGGCACGCCCGAGCAGCAGGAGCGCCACCTGTGGCCGATCCTCAGCGGCGAAGAGTTCTGGTGCCAGCTGTTCTCCGAGCCCGGGGCCGGCAGCGACCTGGCCAACCTCGGCACGCGGGCCGTGGTCGACGGCGACGAGTTCGTCGTCAACGGCCAGAAGATCTGGACCAGCGGCGCCCAGTACGCCCGCTTCGGGATCCTCATCGCCCGCACCGACCCGGCGGCGCCGAAGCACAAGGGCGTGTCGTACTTCATCTGCCCGATGGACGCGCCGGGCGTCGAGATCCGCCCGATCACCGAGATGACCGGCGGCCGCACGTTCAACGAGGTGTTCTTCACCGACGTCCGCATCCCCGCCGCCAACCTCGTCGGCGCCCTGCACGACGGCTGGCGCCTGGCCAAGGTCACGCTCGGCAACGAGCGCATCTCGCTGTCGACCGGCGGCGTGCTGTGGGGCAACGGGCCGACGGCGCTCGACCTCGTCGACGCGGTCCGGACGAGCGGCGGCACCGACGACGCCACCCTGCGCCAGCGCGTGGCCCGCGTCTACACCGAGCACACCGTGCTCGAGCTGATCCGCCGGCGCACACTCACGGCCCGCCTGCGCGGCGAGCAGCCGGGGCCGGAGGCCAGCATCCGCAAGCTCCTCGGCGACGAGCACGGCCAGCACGTGATGGCGCTGGCCCGCGACCTGATCGGCCCGGCGGCCCTCTTGACCGGCGGCGACGGGAGCGACGGTCCGCGCGGGGCGTCGTTCGGCGAGCGGTTCGTGCCCGGCACGGAGACCAAGAACCTCGGGCCCATCCGCCCGCCGCGCCGGCTCGACCACCCCGGATGGTACGACGGCTACCTCTTCTCGCAGGCGCTGACCATCGGCGGCGGTACCGGCGAGGTCCAGCGCAACATCGTCGCCGAGCACGTGCTCGGCCTGCCACGGGACATCGACGTGGAGCGGGGCATGAGCTGGACCGAGGCGAACCGGGAGACGCGAGAGCGATGAGCGATCTCGTCGCTCTCGCCCTCGGGGTCGGCGACGTGGTGCGGGCGAACGCCGACGCCGGAGAGCGGGGACGGCGGCTGCCCCAGGCGACGCTGGACGTGCTCGTCGCAGCCGGGTTGATGCGGATGTGCGTGCCGGCGGTGTACGACGGCCCGGCCGCCGACCCGGTCACCGTCGTGCGGGCGATCGAGGCCCTGGCCCACGCCGACGGCGCCGCCGGCTGGTGCTCGATGATCGCCTCGACCACGTCGTCGATGGCCTCGTTCCTGCCGGCCGACGCGGCCCAGGAGCTGTACGGGGACCCGGACGTCGTGACCGGCGGCGTGTTCGCCCCCAACGGCGCCGGCCACGCCGACGGCGATGCGGTCGTCGTCACCGGCCGGTGGGCGTGGGGGAGCGGCACGCAGCACTGCCGCTGGATCCTCGGTGGCGCCCAGATCGACGACGGCACGTTCCGGCTGTGCTGGTTCGCCGACGGCGACGTCACGTTCCACGACACGTGGCACACGTCCGGGTTGCGCGGCACCGGCTCGCTCGACTTCTCCGTCGACGGCGCGCGGGTGCCGGTCGAGCGCACGGTCCAGCCCGGCGTCACCCTGCCGGTCGTCGACGGACCGCTCGCCGCCTTCCCCAACTTCGGTCTGCTCGCCGCCGGCGTGGCGGCGGTCAACCTCGGCGTCGGACGGCGGGCGCTCGACGAGGTCGAGGAGCTGGCCGGGTCGAAGCAGCCGCAGTTCTCGTCCCGCTCGCTGGCCCGCAGCGGGTTCACGCAGATCGAGATCTCCCGCGCCGAGGCACGGCTGCGCGCGGGCCGGGCCTACCTGCTCGACGAGCTGGCGATGGCATGGGCGCGGGCCGAAGCCGGCGAGCGCATCGGACTCGACACCCGCCGGGCCATCCGCGCCGCCGCGCTCGCCGCCGCCGAAGCCGGCGCCCACGCCGCCGACACCGCGTACACGTTGGCCGGCGGCACGAGCGTCTACGAGTCGAGCGTCCTGCAGCGCTGCTTCCGCGACGCCCACGTCGCCACGCAGCACATCATGGTTGCGCCCAAGCTCCACGAGACCCTCGGCAAGCTCTGGCTCGGGCTGGAGGCCGAGACGAGGAACCTCTGAAGGTTGGCGACGCGTGGCGTTCCGTTGTCGGGGATCGACCGGTTCCGGCCGATCTCGAACGACAGAACGGCGCTGACCTACGGTTCGGCGTCGTGGAGACCATCGAGCTCGAACGGCGGGGCGACGTGCTCGTGGCCACGATCGACCATCCGGACTCGGCGATGAACGCCGTCGACGGGCGGCTGCACCACGATCTCGGCGAGCTGTTCCGCACGCTGAAGGTGGAGTC
>JACCUL010000134.1 GCA_013811855.1 Acidimicrobiia bacterium | reverse complement strand
ACCTTCGACGGCCTCGATGCCGTCGACGGCGGTAGCCGGCGACTCCGTACGCGTCGAGCGCACGACCGGCGACGCTGTCGGCGGGGGTGGTGGTGGGCGCCGCGGTGCCGTGCCGGCGAGCTCGCCGAGGAAGGCCGAGCGGCGCGTGCGGTCGCCGAGCACCACGACCCGACGGCGACCGCGCGTGATGCCGACGTGGAGGACGCGACGCTCCTCCTCGATGTCCTCGGCCAGGCGGTGCGGCACGATCCCGTCGACAACGCCGAACACGGCGACCCGGTCCCACTCCCGTCCCTTGACCCGATGGATCGTCGACAGCGTGACACCGCCGGAGTCGGACTCCCGCCGGAAGCTCTCCCGTAGCCACGGCTCGAACCCGCCGGGGTCTGGGTGCAGGTCGGCCACGCCGAGCAGGCCTTCCAGGTCGTCGAGGTGGCTGGATCCCTGCCCGCCACCGGTGCGGTCGAGTAGGCTCATCGCCGAGCCGAGACCGACGTCGTCGCGCACGACCTCCAGCACCTGGCGCGTCGACCCGCCCCGGCCGGCGTCGACGACGAGTTGCAGGTCGCCGGCGAGCCGGAGCACCTTGGCCGCCTCCTTTTCCGGCACCTGCTCGGCGATGGCGCCGGTCTGGGCCACCGTCCAGGTCGATCGGCGCTGCAGGCGCTCGGGGAACCACTGCGGCAGCCCGCGCGTCGGCCGGCGCAGCACCTCGACGACGTCGGCGGCGGCGAACCCGCGGCTGGAGGCGGCGATGCGCAGATAGGCCAGTGCGGCGCGCATGCCGGTGCGCTCCAGCACCTCGGGGCCGAGGACCGAGGCGATCGGTACGCCGGCTTCGCGCAGGGCCACATGCGGCGCCAGGAGCAGCGAGTTGACCCTCGTGAGCACCGCCACGGAGCTCGGCTCGACGTCCGGCTCGGCGAGCCAGCCGGTGACGACGTCGACGGCGACGGGCGCGGCGTCGTCGGGACCGTGCTCGACGACGCGCAGCGTGCCGGCGGCGGCGTCGTTGTCCGGTCCGGGCGTGATCTCCTTGGCGACCCGGCGGTGGTTGTAGCCGAGCAGCGTGGCGGCGCCCCGGACGACCTCGGTCGGACAGCGGTAGTTGACCTTCAGGGGATGGGCGGTCGCCGTCGGGAACAGCAGCTCGTAGTCGATGAGGAACGCCGGGTCGGCCCCAGCGTGCCCGTAGATGCACTGGTCGTCGTCGCCGACCCCGAACACGTCGAGCGCCGGGAGGGCGAGCAGTCGCAGCATCAGGACGTGCGCCGGTGTGAGGTCCTGGAACTCGTCGACGAGCAGGTGCCGGCACGACCGCTGGAGCGAGGCGCGGAACGGGCCGTCCGTCAGCAGCGCTTCGACGGCGCCGTAGACCTGCTCGTCGAAGTCGACGACGCCGCGCTCGGCGAGGTGGCGGCGGTAGGCGGGGAACAGCTCGGCCAACCCCGGCACGTCGTCACGGCCACCCTCGACGATGTCGGGGTCGGTCAGGCCGAGACGGATGGCGGTCAGCCCTTCGAGGTACGGCCCGATCGGGTCGGTGTTGGCGCGCCGAGCCCGCCGTCCGGGGAGGAGCTCCTCGACGAGTCGGCGGGTCTCGCGCTCGTCGAGCACGGGCGGCGAGGAGCCGCGGTGTTCGGCGAGCACCCACAGACCGAGCGAGTTCAGCGTGCGCACGCGGGGTCGGATGTCCGTGGTCCGCGACGCCATCTCGAGCTGGGCCTGCTTGTTGTAGGCCACCGCCAAGACGGTGCCGGGTTCGAAGTCGCGGTCGGCGAGGAGGTGGCGGAGGCGCTCCGTGAGTACGCGCGTCTTGCCGGAACCGGCCGGGGCGATGATCCGGGCCGGCCCGGCGCCGTGGGCGACGGCGGCGAGCTGGTCGGGCGCCAGCGCGGCCGTCGTGTGCCCCGGTGCGACAGGCGGCGGGACGAGCGCCAGCCGGCGGGCCTCGACGGACTCGCGGTGGACGACCGGGCAGCCGTCGAGCGCCGCCGGGTCCCACGGTTGGCGGGGCCCCCCGTCGATCCATGCCGCGGTGCCGTCGGGCCGTCTGATGTCGGCGGGACCGTCGGGCGTGGCGGCCGCGCCGTCCTCCGCCCGCTCGGCCTTGACCGCCCACCACCACGTCGGCTCGCCGGCGCGGGCGTCGTAGGTGTTGGCCCACGTGAGGAAGTGCAGGCGGTCCGACCACGGTTCGGTGTCGGGAGCCAGGCGCCACGGTTCGGTGGTGATCGCCGCTGGTTGGCGGAACGTCGCCGGATCGACGGCCAGCTCGATCACGACCGGCTCTCGCCGCGCCCATGCGAGGTGGAGTCGGGCGACGACGGGCGCAGGGTCGGCCAGCGCCGTGTCGTCGAGCAGCACCCGCAGTGCGTCCCGCCACGGCGCCGGCGGGTCGGCGCCGGCCGTGATCACGACGCCGCGACCGAGGGCGACGGGACCTGGGACCGGCATCCCGGTCACCCTACGGAGCGGGTGTCATGCCTGACCGGTGACGACGTTGATCTCAGCGTCGGCCATGACCTGACCGTCGTCGACGTGGTCGGCCCAGCGCACCTCGATGGCGTCCCGCACGGCGCGGCGGGCCTCGTCGTCGAGGTCGGCGACGACGAGCCGGGTGTGGCCGAGGTCCATGGAC
>JACCUL010000127.1 GCA_013811855.1 Acidimicrobiia bacterium | reverse complement strand
CCGCCGGAGGCGACGATCTGACCGCCGATCATCACGTGGATGTGGTCGGGGGCGAGCTCGTCGAGCAGTCGTTGGTAGTGCGTGATCAGGAGCACGCCCATCTCCGGGCGGTCGGCGCGCACCTCGTGGAGGCCCTTGGCGACGATGCGCAGGGCGTCGATGTCGAGTCCGGAGTCGGTCTCGTCGAGGATGGCCAGCGTCGGCTCGAGGATGGCCAGCTGCATGATCTCGTTGCGCTTCTTCTCACCGCCCGAGAACCCCTCGTTGAGGTAGCGGTCGACGAAGGAGCTGTCCATTCCCAGCCGCTCCATCCACTCCATGGCGGCGACGCGAAGCTCCAGCACGGACAGGTCGAGGCCCTTGCGGGCCGACAGCGCCTGGCGCAGGAACTGGATGCTCGAGACGCCGGGGATCTCCTGGGGGTACTGGAAGGCGAGGAACATGCCGGCCTTGGCCCGCTCGTCGGTGGGCCACGCGGTGACGTCGTCGCCGCGGAAGTGGATCGACCCGGCGGTGACGACGTACTCCGGCGACGCCATCAGCGACGTGGCCAGCGTGCTCTTGCCGGATCCGTTCGGGCCCATGATGGCGTGGACCTCGCCGGCTTCGACGTGCAGGTCGACACCGCGCAGGATCGGCTCGGTCGGCCCATCGCCCAGGGGATCGGTGGGGGCCGCCCACAGCCCCTCGACCCGGAACAGCTCCGTCACGGTCGTCAAGCCTAGGGTTCGCTCGCCGGCATTCGTCCTATGGCCGTAGTGCAAATAGGCAGGGAAGGATTCTGATCCCTCGAACCCGCGATTTTCCGCGGGTTCGAGGAATCAGAACCTGATCATCACCAGCCGCGGGCGATCCACTCGTCGAGGTGGGGACGTTCGGTGCCGATGGTCGTGTCGACGCCGTGGCCGGGAAGCACGATCGTCTCGTCGGGGAACGTGAACAGGCGCTCCTCGATGGAGCGGATGATCGTGGCGAAGTCGGCGTCCGGGAAGCTGGTGTTGCCGGGCCCGCCGGGGAAGAGCGTGTCGCCGCTGAACAGCAATGGGGTGTCGCGCACGTGGAACGAGATCGACCCCGGTGTGTGGCCGGGGTTGTGGATGGCGTCGAGCCGCAGCCGGCCGACCTCGATGACCTCGGCGTCGTCGAGGAAGGCGTCGTAGCCGACGTCGGCCAGCTTGGGCGCGTCGAGCTTGGTGACGGCGACCTCGTAGCCGGCCTCCCGGATCGCCGGCACGGCCTGGATGTGGTCCCAGTGGCCGTGCGTCTCGAGCACCCGTCGCACGCCCAGCCGCCGGCACAGCTCGAGCAACTGCTCGTGCTCGTTGGCGGCGTCGACGAGCACGGCGTCGCCCGTGGCCCGGCAGCGGACCACGAACACGTTGTTGTCGTACGGGCCGACGACGACTTTGTGCACCTCGACTTCGCCGTTGACCCAGTGCAGCGTGGTGGCGCCCATGACGGGCCCAGTCTGCCACCATGCCCGCCGTGGTCAGCGGGGAGCCTCGTCAGACGGGTGCCGTGCGCGGCCTGGTCCTGACGGGTGTCTACGGCACGGGCAAGTCGACGCTGGCCGAGGTCATCGCCGACGCGTTGGAGGACGCCGGGCTGGCGTACGCGGCCATCGACCTCGACTGGCTGTGCTGGTCCTCGGTCGCCGGCGGCGACGACGGCGAGCACACCGACGTCTTCTACGCCAACGTCGCCGCCGTCGTGGGCAACTACGTCGCCGCCGGCGTCGACCACGTCGTCACCGCGCTGGCGCTGCGCGACCGCGCCGCGCTCGGCCGCCTCGCCGGCGCGTTCGGGTTCCGTCCGGCGGTCGTACAGCTGAGCGTGCCCATCGGCGTGATCTCGACGCGACTGGCGGCCGCGGCGACGGATGGTCGCCGTCAGGATGCCGAGACGGCGGGCCGCTGGCTCGACGACGCGGTCGGCGCCGAGCTCGGCGACCTCGTCGTCGTCAACGATCGGCCAGTGGCCGAGGTGGCCGCCGAGATCCTCGACTGGCTGGGCTGGATCGGTTGAGCTCGGCGGATCTCATCGGG
>JACCUL010000120.1 GCA_013811855.1 Acidimicrobiia bacterium | reverse complement strand
ACCTGATCCTCCTCGCCGTCGCCGTCGCGGTGTTCTGGCTCACGTCCCGCAGCGGCTACCAGCTCGTCCTCGCCGTCGAGGGCGTCCCTACCATCTTGGTCAGCTATTGGGCGTTCGCCGGCCCCGCCCTCCTGTGGATCGGGGCCGGGCTGCTGTCCTATCGGCTGGCCACCCTCCTCACCGGTCGCGGCCGTCCCGTCCTCGGAGTCGTGCTGCACCCGCTCGCCGGTCAGCTGTCTGACACCGTCGCCGCCAGCTTGCAACGGCAGCGCCGCCTGCTGGCCCGCGGTGTCGCCCTCGTCGCGCTGACCGTCGGGTTCGCCGCGTCGACGGCGATCTTCAACGCCACCTACCGTCAGCAGGCCGAGGTCGACGCCATCCTCACCAACGGTGCCGACGTCGCCGTCACCACTTCGCCCGGCACCATCGTGCCACCGACCTCACCGCAGGCCGCCGCCATCGCCGCTACCCCCGGCGTTCGCCACGTCGAAGCCGTCCAGCACCGCTTCGCCTACGTCGGTGCCGACATCCAGGATCTCTACGGCGTCAACACCTCGACCATCGTCGCCGCCGGCCGCCTGCAGGACGGCTACTTCCGCGGCGGCACCGCCCGCGACCTCATCGCCACCCTCGCCGCCGAGCCCGACAGCGTGCTCGTCTCCGCCGAGACCGTCCGGGACTTCCTACTGCTCCCCGGCGACTCCGTCACCATGCGCCTCCAAGACGGCATCACCAAGCAGTACGTGGACGTCGGATTCCACTACGTCGGAGTCGTCACCGAGTTCCCAACCGCCCCGAGCGACAGCTTCCTGCTCGCCAACGCCGACTACATCGCCTCCCAGACCGGCAGCGACACCGTCGGCGCCTTCCTCGTCGACACCGGCGGCACCAACATCACCCGCGTCGCCGACACCCTCCGCCACGATCTCGGCCCCGGCGTCACGGTGACCGACATCGAATCGAGCCGCAAGATCATCGGCTCCAGCCTCACCGCCGTCGACCTCGATGGCCTCACCAGAGTCGAGCTCGGCTTCGCCCTGGCCCTCGCCGCCGCGGCCACCGGACTGACCCTTTGGCTCGGCCTGACCGAACGCCGCCGTACGTTCACCATCGCCGCCGCCCTCGGCGCCACCCCTCGCCAGCTCGGCGGTTTCGTATGGGCCGAAGCAGGGCTCGTCACCATCGTCGGCGTCATCACCGGTGCCGTCGCGGCCTGGGCGCTGTCGAGCATGCTGGTCAAAGTCCTCCGCGGCGTGTTCGACCCCGCACCCGACAACCTCGCCGTCCCGTGGACCTATCTCGCCACCGTCCTCGCCATTGCCGTCATCGGTACCGCCACCGCCGCCACCGCGGCCATCCGCCACGCCCGCACCCCCCACGTCGAACTGCTGAGGGCCCTGTGACCGATGTCGCCCGCTCAGCGCGGTGCGCCGGCCGTACCCGCGCCAGCGCGTTGCTGAGTACACCCCGCCACCCACGAAACTCGCATCGGTGAACCCCGAAAGGGCAGAGAACACGCTCACCGTTCGCTCAGCGAGTGCCCGCTCTCGGCTGGCAATGGATCGGTTGGTCGGGCCCAAGAGCCGGCCTGGTTGGGCCATTCGGTGACACGATCAGCATGTATCCGAGTCGCTCGCACCCCGCGAAATCGCCAACGGTGCCGCGGGCGGTGCTGCGCCCGACACGGCGGACGGCGACCTGGCGGATCGGGTCAGCCAGCCGGGTGGAGGCCACCGCGAGAGCGGCAGAAGGAGGGCGTACCCCTTTGGGCGTCTCGGGCGCTTACTAGTGGCCGCGCGCGGAAGTAACACGCGTGTGAGTTACGCGACGAGCGGGTCGGCGGCGTAGGTCCATCTGAAGGGTCTGGCTTTCTGGTCGTACTCGGCGATGAAGGCGAGGAGCTTGGCGATGAGGTCCTCGCGTGAGGCGAAGTTGCCGTTCGTGATGACTTTGCGTTGGAGGATCGAGAAGAACAGCTCAACCTGGTTGACCCACGAGGCGTGCGGCGGCGTGTAGTGCACGTGCCATCTCGGATGGGCGGCGAACCAGGCTTTGGTGCGAGACGTTGTCCAACACGACGTGGATCGCCAGGCAAGGGTCGACGCTGCGTTCGATGTCGTCGAGAAACGCGCAGAAGTTGACCGAGTCGTTCTTGCCGGGGATCGGCTCGGCGAGCACCTCACCGGAGTACATCGAGCGCGGCGAACAACGACGCCGTGCCATGGCGGATGTCTTCGAACTCTCGGCGACGGCGCCGCCCGGTGACAGGGACCTGGTCGGGGTGCTTGCGATGCTTGGCTTGGATCGACGTCTTCTCATCGACCGACAGCACCAACGCCTGCTCGGGCGGGTTGAGGTCGAGGCCGCAGACGTCGCGGATGCGCTCCCAGAACGTCGGGTCGTCACGACGGTTCAACCAGCCGCGCACCTTGGACAAGTCGATATCCATGGCCGTGAGGATCCGCCACACCTGCGATACCGACACCTCGATCCCCGCGGCGTTCAACGCCTCGGTGACCTCGATGTAGTTCCACGTCGCGATCGGGTCGGAAGGATCGCGCTCGGAGGTGGCGATGGCCGCCATCTGCAACCGCTCGTCATGACCCAATCGGCGCGGCCGACCGGAACGGGCCTGGTCCTTCAAGCCGTCGAGGCGGTGCTCGAGGAATCGGCGGCGCCACACCCGACTTGATGCTGATCCGTGCCCACCGCGACGGCCACCTGGCGAAGTGGCGTGCCTTGAGCGCACCCGAGGATCGCTCTGGCCCGGCGGGCTTCACGCTGCGTGGAAGTGTGGGCTCTCGCCCGACGCTCCAACTCGATACGTTCCTCCGCAGTGACCTGCAACGGCTCGACGCTGAACATGACACCTCCCACAAGTCAGTCCACCACATCAAACCACACGTGTGTAACTTCCGCGTGCGACCACTAGGCCGCGGCCTCGCTGGTGCGGGCGGGCTCGCGCACGTCCACCCGAGCGGCGATGCGGGGATCGATGTGGGCGTCCGTGGCCCCGTCGACGAGGGACTCGAGCTCGATGAAGATGCACTCCCCCGGGCAGGCCTCGGCGGCGTGGATGACCT
>JACCUL010000112.1 GCA_013811855.1 Acidimicrobiia bacterium | reverse complement strand
GTGTACTGCTGCAGCTTGGAGACGTTGGGGTCACCGTTGAGCGTGTGCATGCCCCCGGCCGAGTGCCACGTCGACCCGGCGGTCAGCTCCTTGCGTTCGACGAGCACCACGTCGGTCCACCCGGCCTCGGTCAGGTGGAAGAGCACGGACGCTCCGACGACCCCGCCGCCGATGACGACGACCTGCGCTGATGACTTCACGCCTGCGGGACCTTCTCTCTCTCAGAAATCCGTCGGGACGCCGCCCTCGGCGGTGCGGCGGGCCACGAAGTCGTCGAGCTCCTCGCGGACGGCGTCGTCCATGGCCGGTGGCTCGTAGATCTCGAGGTACCTGCGGGCCAATGCGGTGGCCTTGCTGACGGCGTCCGGTCGACCGGCCTCCTCCCACGTCTCGTAGTTGCGCCAGTCGGAGATCAGCGGTCGGTAGAACTCGGTGCGAAACCGCGATTGCGTGTGCTCGACGCCGAAGAAGTGGCCACCGGGGCCGACCTCGCGGATCGCGTCGAACGCCAGCGTGTCGTCGTCCACGACGATCGGGTCGAGCATGGCGGCGACCATGGCCAGCAGGTCGGCGTCGAGCACGAGCTTGGCCGCCGAGGCCTGCAGCCCGCCCTCCATCCACCCGGCGCCGTGCATCAGGAAGTTGACACCGCCCATGACGGCACCCCACAGCGAGAACACGCTCTCGTACGCGGCCTGGGCGTCGAGCGAGTTGGCGGCGTTGACGTTGGACGAGCGGTAGGGGACGGCGTAGCGCCGCGCCAGTTGCCCGCCGAGCCACGCCGTGCGGGCGTACTCGGGCGTACCGAATGCCGGGGCGCCCGACTGCATGTCGACGTTCGACGTGAACCCCCCGTAGACGACCGGCGCGCCGGGCCGCACGACCTGGGTGAAGACCATGCCGGCCAGCGCTTCGGCGTTCTGCTGGGCGACGGCGCCGGCCAACGTGATCGGGGCCATCGCCCCGGCCAGCGTGAACGGCGTCATGATGATCGGCTGGTTGCGCAGCGCGAACTCGATCATGCCCTGCAACATCGGCGTGTCCAGTCGCAGCGGCGACGACGAGTTGACGACCGTGAAGACCGACGGTTCCTCGTCGAGCCTGGCGTCGTCGACCTGGCGGGCGATGCGGGCCATCTCCAGCAGGTCCCGGTTCTTCTGCCGGCCAAGGCTGTAGCTGTGCAACCCCTTGTCGGTGTAGACGAGCACGTCGTGGGCGGCGCCGAGGTGGCGGATCGACGCGTGGAGGTCGATCGGCTCGACTGGGTAGCCGCCGATGAAGTGGATGATCTCGAAGGACTGGCACAGCTTGAGCAGGTCGCGGTACGCGTCACGGGTGCCGGGCCGGCGGACGCCGTCGAGACCAACGAAGTTGGGCGGGCTGCCGACGGAGCCGAACGCCAGGTGGTTGCCGCCGATGGTCAGCGTGCGCTTGGGGTTGCGGGAGTGGAGCCGGAACGAGCTCGGGCACGTGCGGATGCGCTCGACGACCATCTCCGGGTCGAAGCGCACGCGCTCGCCCTCGACGGTGGCGCCGGCGGCGGCGAGCATCGAGCGTGACTCGTCGTCGAGGAAGTTCATCCCGATCTCGGCGAGGATGCGCAGCGACGCGTCGTGGATCGATTCCAGCTCGTCGTCGGACACGACGGCGATGGGCGCCAGGCGGAGGCGGGGCTGATGGAACGCCCGCTGTTGGGGGAGCTGGTTGCGGGTGCCGTGCGACGGGCGGGTGCGGCCGCGCCGCCGTCCCTCGGCCAACGCACTGACGGCGGCATCGGAGACCACCGTCGCCTCGACACCGTCGACCGAGCCGCTCGATTCAGCCACTCCGACCCCTCCGAACCTTGTCATTGCTGACGAATACCTGGTACGAACGTGCGGACTCTAGTCGGTGGCGGAGGTCGCGACCAGCTCGGCGACGGGCGCGTATGCCTCGTGGTCGAGCGGGACGAAGGCGTCGTAGCGCAGCTCCGACCGCGCGCCGGTGGCCGGGTCGGCGACGGCGCGGGCGAACGCGACACGCAACTCGT
>JACCUL010000075.1 GCA_013811855.1 Acidimicrobiia bacterium | reverse complement strand
CGCCACGACGACGACGACAGCGCCGGAGCCGACGACGACAGCGCCGGCGCCGGCGCCGACGACGGCGCCAATCCCGCCGACCACGCTCCCGCGCCTGCCCGTCCCGGTCGCCCCACCGCCCGACGACGGCTCGACGGAGCCGCTGATCGGGATCGGCACCATCGAGATCCCGGCCATCGGCATCGAGCGACCGATGTTCGAGGGCATCCGCCTGGCCACGATCGATCACGGTCCCGGTCACTGGCCCGGTACGGCGATGCCCGGCGACCTGGGCAACGTCGTCGTTGCCGGCCATCGGGTGAGCCACAACGCCGACTTCGCCGAGCTCGATCGACTCGTGCCCGGTGACACCGTCGTCTTGGCGTCGCTGGCCGGGCGCTTCGAGTACCGCGTGACATCGACGGAAATCGTCGGACCGCAGGCCATCCACATCGTCGATCAGACCTTCGAGCGACGGGCCACGTTGTTCGCCTGCCACCCCCCGGGCTCCATCGAGGAACGCATCGTCGTACACCTCGAGCTGGCGACACCCGCGGCGTGAGCCGTCCGGCGTTCGCCCTCGGGGCCGGGTTCACCGTTGCGCTCTCGCTGCCGCCATGGGGGTGGTGGCCGCTGGCGTTCGTCGGCGTGGCGCTGTTCGAGGTGGCGCTGGGGGCGGCGCCGTCGCGATGGTCTCGGTTCGGACGGGGCGCGGCGTTCGGGTTCGGGTGGCTGGCGATGGGGACGGGGTGGATGTGGCAGCTCACGGTGCCCGGCTACCTCGTCGCCGGCGCATTCTTCGCCGTGTTGCACGGCCTGGCCGCGCTCGCCGCGCCCGGTGGCCGATGGCGGGTGCTCGGCCGGCCGGCGGCCCACGCGCTCGTCGAGGCGCTGCGCCTCTCCTTCCCGTTCGGCGGCGTGCCGCTGGCCAGCCTCGGGATCGCCCAGGCCGGCGGCCCGTTCGTCGTGGTCGCACGCGTCGGCGGGGTCATCCTCCTCACCTGGTTCGTGCTGCAGATCGGCTTCGCCGCCGGCTCACTCGTGAGCCGTCTGGATGCCGGTTGGTCGGCCTTCGGTGGTGTCGTGGCCGCGTCCGCTGTACTTGGCCTCGCCCTCGTTGCCCCGACCGGCTCCGGCACCGGTCGTTTCCTCGACGTCGCGGCCGTGCAGGGTGGCGGTGAGCAGGGCACGCGCGCCATCGACGGGCCGTCGAGCGTCGTCACCGAGCGGCACCTCGAGGCGACCCGCAGCATTGAACCCGACGCGGAGCTCGACCTCGTGCTGTGGCCGGAGAACGTGGTCGACGTCGTCGAGTTCGAGAGCAGCGACGCGCTGGTGGCCATCGCCGTCGAAGCGGCCCGCCTGGGCGTGCCGTTCGCCGTCGGCGTCACCGAGGACGTGCCCGGGCGGCCCGGCCTCATCACGAACGCCCAGCTCGTCGTGACGCCCGACGGCCGGGTGACGAGCCGTTACGACAAGGTGCGCCGCGTGCCCTTCGGCGAGTACGTGCCGATGCGCGGCCTGCTCGAGGCGCTGGGCGCGCCCGTGGACCAGGTGCCGTCGAACGCCGTGGCCGGCACGACGCCGGCCGTGATCGACCTGCCCGACGCGACCCGCCTCGCCGTCGTCATCTCGTGGGAGGTCTTCTTCGGCGGTCGGGCCCGCGAGGGCGTCGAGCACGGCGGCGGCGTCATCGTCAACCCGACGAACGGCGCCAGTTACACGGGGACGATCCTGCAGACCCAGCAGGTGGCGTCGAGCCGGCTGCGGGCGATCGAGACCGGCCGCTGGCTCGTGCAGGCGTCGCCGACCGGCTTCTCCGAGTTCGTCAGCCCGTCGGGCGACGTGATCGACCGCACGGCGGTCAGCGAGCAGGCGGTCATCCGCATGGCCGTCGAGCTGCGAACCGGCCGGACGTGGTACGTCCGCCTCGGCGACGGGCCGTTCATCACCGCCCTGCTCGTGCTCTTCGCCACGGTTTGTGTCACCGCACATGGCCGAAGCGGCCGACGTGCGGTGACATAAACCGGGCGCCCGACGGCCGGGAACCCGACCGGCGGTCGGTCGTAGACTGCGCCGTCCATGTGGGGTGGGCGGCCGTGAACGCCACCGAGGGCTCCGACCACCTCTCCGACGCCGCCGCCCCGACGGCCGCCGACAGCCCCGGCCGGGGGTGGGACCGGCTGGCGCGCATCGCCATGAACGC
>JACCUL010000048.1 GCA_013811855.1 Acidimicrobiia bacterium | reverse complement strand
TCGTTCCAGTGCAACCGGCTGACGGGCGCGTACGGGCTGGCGTCGAACGGCTCGTCGAGGAACGCGGCGTAGAGCGGGAGCGTGGCGACGACGTCGACACCGAGGCGCGGCGCCTTGGCGACGAGCGCCGACACGTGGGCGAACGACGGCATCGGCGAGGCCGCCTCCCACAGTGCGTAGGCCGGGACGAAGAGCCCCACCCCTCCCGCCAACGCCGCGGCGCGCGGCATGGTCGGCGGCGGCACCACGAG
The DNA here is from genome assembly GCA_013811855.1 of Acidimicrobiia bacterium. Lineage (GTDB taxonomy): Bacteria > Actinomycetota > Acidimicrobiia > Acidimicrobiales > Ilumatobacteraceae > JALZMG01. The sequence continues at coordinate 12,028 of JACCUL010000048.1, read as the reverse complement.
GGTGGCCGACTCCTCGTCGTCGCCGTCGGCGCCGCGCAGCAGGTGACAGCCCACGGGGAGGTCGGGCGGCAGCACCGCGTGGCCGTCGGTGCCGTCGAGCTTGATGGCCGTCCCGTCGACGAGGTGGACCTGGACGTCGGTCAGCGAGCCGAACCTCACGGTGTCGTGCTGACCGACCACCACGACGGGTTCGAGCTGGCCGGCCGGTCCGGCGCGGTCCGCCTCCAGGACCTCGACGACCGCCAGCAGCGTCGCCTCCGGCGCGTGGTGCAGGCCGCCTTCGACGTCCCAGTACGACACCTCGACGCCGAGCTCGACGGCCCGCGACCGGAGCGCGGCGCTCCGCTCGCTCACCGAGTCGCCTCGACGACCGGTGCCGTTCGCAACACGACCATCGAGCGCTCGACGAGGCGGACCTCGGCGCCGCCGTCCACGGTGGCACCTGGTTCGAGGGTCTGGCTGGTGTCGAGCTCGACGATCCAGTCGCCGTTTCCTTCCTTGGGAACGGTCCACTCGAGCCCCATCTCGCTGGCGTTGAACATGACGAAGAAGCTGTCGTCGATGATCCGGCCACCATACGCGTCGGGGGTGGCGATGGCCGCGCCGTCGAGCAGCACGCCGACCGCCCTGGCGAACCCCATCTCCCAGTCCTCGGCGTCCATCGACACCCCGTCGGGACGGAACCACTCCACGTCCTCGGTGGCCCGGATCTCGCGGCCCTGGAACCAGCGGCGACGACGGAACACCGGGTGCTTGGTGCGCAGCTCGGCGACGCGACGGCACCACGCCAGGAACTCCTCGTCGACGTGCTCCCAGTCGAACCATGACACGTCGTTGTCCTGGCAGTAGGCATTGTTGTTGCCGTGTTGCGTGCGGCCGAGCTCGTCGCCGCCGAGCAGCATCGGGACGCCCTGGGACAGCATCAGCGTCGTCACGACGTTGCGCCGCTGCCGCTCCCGCAGCGCGAGGATCGACTCGTCCTTCGTCGGGCCGTCGTCCTGCGGACCGTGGCCGCAGTTCCACGAGCGGTTGTACGACTCGCCATCGCGGTTGTCCTCACCGTTGGCCTCGTTGTGCTTGTCGTTGTACGACGCGAGATCGGTGAGCGTGAAGCCGTCGTGGGCGGTGACGAAGTTGACCGATGCCGTCGGACGGCGGGAGTCCGACTGGTACAGGTCCGAGCTCCCCGTGAACCGGAACCCGAACTCGGCCAGGGTGGCCGGCTCGCCGCGCCAGAAGTCCCGGATCGTGTCGCGGTAACGGCCGTTCCACTCCGACCACAGCGGCGGGAAGTTGCCGATCTGGTAGCCGCCCTCGCCGACGTCCCACGGCTCGGCGATGAGCTTGACCTGCGACACCGTGGGGTCCTGCTGGACGAGGTCGAAGAATACCGACAGCCGATCCACGGCGTATAGCTCGCGGGCGAGCGTCGACGCCAGGTCGAAGCGGAACCCGTCGACGTGCATCTCGGTGACCCAGTAGCGAAGGCTGTCCATGATCAGCTGCAGCACGTGCGGGTGGCGCATGTTCATGCTGTTGCCGGTGCCGGTGAAGTCGAGGTAGTAGCGGGGCTCGCCGTCGACGGTGCGGTAGTACGCCTGGTTGTCGATGCCCCGCAGGGAGAGCATCGGCCCCATGTGGTTGCCCTCCGCCGTGTGGTTGTAGACGACGTCGAGGATGACCTCGATGCCGGCCGAGTGCAGGGCCTTGACCATGGCCTTGAACTCCTGCACCTGGCCCAGCACGCCCGTGCCCCGGCCGGGCGCGGCCGTGGCGGAATACCCGTTGTGCGGGGCCAGGAAGGCGATCGAGTTGTAGCCCCAGTAGTTGCGCAGGCCCCGCTCGACGAGGTGGTGGTCGTGCACGAACTGGTGCACCGGCATCAGCTCGATCGATGTCATGCCGAGTGACGTGAGGTGCCCGACGATCGCCGGATGGGCGATGGCCGAGTAGGTGCCGCGGATCTCCTCCGGGATCGCCGGGTGGGTCATCGTCAGCCCGCGGACGTGGGTCTCGTAGACGATCGTCTCGTGCATGGCGTGGTCCGGCGGACGGTCGTTGCCCCAGTCGAAGAACGGATCGCTGACGACGCCGCGCGGCACGTGCGGGGCGCTGTCCGCCTCGCTCATGCGGTCCGGGTCGTCGAACTCGTACGGAAAGCAGGCGACGTCCCAGTCGACCTCGCCCTCGACGGCCTTGGCGTACGGGTCGAGGAGCAGCTTGGCCGGGTTGCACCACTGGCCGGCGTCGGGGTCCCACGGGCCGTGGACCCGGTAGCCGTAGCGCTGTCCGGGCCGCACGTCGGGCAGGTAGGCGTGCCAGCAGTGGCCGTCGACCTCGGTCAGGCCGAGGCGACGTTCGGTGCCGTCGTCGTCGAGCAGGCACAGCTCGACACCCTCGGCGACGCTGGTGAACAGCGAGAAGTTGGTCCCGGCGCCGTCGTACGTGGCGCCGAGCGGGTACGGCCTCCCGACCCAGTGCCGCGGTTCAGGCACCGGCGCATCGTCCGCGTCGGCCTTCGGGGCGACCGTCTTGCGCTCGGGCATCGGGGCATTCTGTCGAGGCGGGCCGCCGCTGGCGCGAACGAACGACGCGACCCGGTCACCGGGCCGCGTCGTTCAGAGGTGCCAGCACGGTCCGGCACGCCGGCGCCTCGAGTCGCTTCGGGGCCGCCTCGCCTAAGGACTTGAGCGGATAGGTCTGGCCGTTCGCTGCAGCAGGCATGCTTCGGCTGCTCCGCAGCCGAGGAAGACGGCCGTAACGATTGGTCGGCTCGCCTCCTACGGGGTACGCAGCAGGCGCCCCGTGTAAGGGGGCATCGTCAGCTGGGTGACCACCTGGCCGTCGGACAGGCGGTAGCTGCCGCCGAGCGTCACCGTCTTCGACGTCGACCCGGGGTTGACCATGGCCAGCCCTGCGCTGAAGCGGCGCTGGTAGACGCCGCCGCGCAGGGTGTACGCCTCGCTGGGCGTGCCCAGGTTGTAGCTGTCCATCGGGTGCGACGCGTCGGGCTTGCCCGGTCCGCGCACACTGAAGTAGAGGAACTGGTAGCCGTTCGTCCCCAGCAGGAAGGACGCGTACGCGTACTCCCGCCACTGGTTCTGCTGGGCGACGGTCTCGCTGGCCCACAGCTTGACCGCCGCCAGGACCGTCTTCCCGCGGCTTCCGGCGTCAACGAGCATGTCGATGTCCTGCTTCCACTTGTCGACGCTGCGGAACGTGGTGGCCGACGTTCTGCTGCCGCGCAGGAATCCCTCGGCGGTCGAGGCGAGCGAGGTCTCGAGCAGCCGCGCCGCGTTGTTGGCGAAGTAGTTGCTGCCGTTGTTCAGCCCGTTGGAGGAGATGATCGCCCCCGGGTTGGCCGCGGAGACGACACCCAGCTCGCCGCGCCCGTAGCCGAGCCAGTTCGACTCGGTGACCCGTTGGCCCGTGCGGGGATCGATCGGCCAGGCCGACAGGTTGGTGCCCAGGTTCCCGGCGCCCAAGTCGTCGAGCCAGCAGCCGTCGAAGCCCGACATGCGGATCCAATCCGCGCAGCGTTGGGCGACCCAGTTGCGCCAGCCGGAGTTGCCGACGTCCATGTAGTGCAGGTCGAAGTACAGGTTGCGAACCCGGTTGCCGTTGGCGTCGTGCATGAACCACGACTCGGGCATGCTGGCCCGGTCGCCGGGCTTGGACATCGCGCCGTTCATGTACGCGATGAGGCGCAGGCGGGGGTTGGCGGCGCGCATGGCGGCCGCGTGCTCGGCGAAGGTCCAGCGCAGCCCGATGATCGTGTCGTAGCGGCGGGCCAGCGCAACCGCCTCGGTGCGTGAGTAGACCTGATGGGAGCTGTCTCCGCCGTTGGTCTCGCCGAAGAAGCGCAGTCGGTTGACCGGCGCGGCGAATGACGCGGCGGCATGGACGGGTGGTGCGTCGGCGATCGCCGGCGCGGTGAGTAGGCAGGCAGCCGCGACGAGGCCGCGGGTGAAGGTATGCATGAGGAGCTCCTTGTACGTCATAGGAGTGGGGCTGTGTGGGGTGTGTGGGACAGGTGGGAGAAGGGGACGCGGCCGCCCGGCACGCGTCAGAAGATGCGCAGCAGCTCTCCCGAATGCGGCGCCATTCTCAGCCGGGTGACGCGTGCGCCGCTCGGCAGCCGGTACGTGCGACCGAGGTCGACGTTGACGGTCGTGTCCCCGGGGTTGACGATGGCCAGGCCCCGGGTGAAGCGGCGCTGGTAGGCGCCGTTGCGCTTCGTGTACTTCTCCCTCGGCGTGCCGAGGTTGAACCGGTCCAACCGGCCAGGCCGATCGGGCTTGCCCGGGCCGCTGTACTCGAAGTTGAGGAAGCTGTCGCCGTTCGTGCCGAGCAGGAACGAGGCATACGCATAGCGCCGCCACTGGCGCAGCTGGTCACGGCTCTCGCCGCTCCACAGCTTGGTGGCCGCGAGCACGGTGCGACCGCGCCGTCCGGCGTCGACGAGCATGTCGACGTCGTCCTTCCACCGCTCGACGCTCCGGAACTCGCTGGCCGGCGCGAAGCTGTTGCGCAGCCACCCCTCGGCGGCCGACCCATGGGCGGTGTCGAGGATCCGTCCGGCGTGGACGGGCCGGAAGTAGTTCGAGCCGTTGTTCAGCCCGTTGCTCGTGATGAGCTGACCGCGGTTGCGATCGTGCACGACGTCTTGCAAGCCGCGGGCGTAGCTGATCCACTCGTACTCGCTGATGCGCCGGCCGGTGCGGGGGTCGATCGGCCAGGCCGACACGTTGACGCCAAGGTTGCCGGCGCCCAAGTCGTCGAGGAAGCACCCGTCGAAGCCCGAGAGCCGGATCCACTCGGCGCAGCGGTCGGCCACCCAGGACCGCCACCCGCGGTTGCCGATGTCCATGTAGCGGAGGTCGAAGCGCAGGTTGCGGATGCGATTGCCGTTGGCGTCGTGCAGGAACCAGGACTCGGGCATGCTCGCCCGGTCGCCGGGCTTGGACATCGCGCCGTTCATGTAGACGATCAGGCGCAGCCGGGGGTTGGCGGCCTTCATCGCGCGGACGTGGTCCTCGAACGTCCAGCGCAGGGCGACGATGGTGTCGTACCGCCGAGCCATGGCGACGGCTTGGGCCCGGTTGTAGATCTGCTCGCGGTCACCGCCGCCGTTGGTCTCGCCGAACAGCCGGAGGTAGTTGCGCGGACTCGAGAAGGAGGTCGCCGCCGACACTGATTCGGACGCCACCGGGGCCACCGAGGCCAGGAGGGCGCATGACAGAAATGTTGCCGTCGCGAGACGACGACGTGGCGGACGGCGCACGGTTGAGGGCTCCTTGGGACAGAGGAGTTGGTTCGCACCCGCATGACGGCGGCCTCCGCGGGACACGTCACTGTCGCTGGTTGAGTGCCCCCGTGTCAAGCATTTGTTGCGGTTCGATGACAGGAGATGTCATTAATCCCCCGGTCGTGGGACAAAGCGACGCCTCAGGGCTGGCGCGGAGAGGTCTGCAACTCACTGCGGCCAGGCTTGCTTCGGCTGCTGGCGCAGCCGGAGAAGACGCCGTAACGATTGGAGGCCTCGCCTGTCGGCTCGGCCTCTCAGTGAGCCTCGCTCAGGCCGAGCTCGACGACCGCCTGCTGGCGCATCTTGTACTTCTGCACCTTGCCGGTGACGGTCATCGGGAACTCGTCGACGAGCTTGACGTAGCGCGGCACCTTGAAGTGGGCGATCGAGCCCCGGCAGAAGTCGCGGAGCTCGTCGATGGTGACCGCGGCGCCGGGACGCAGGCGCACCCAGGCCATCAACTCCTCGCCGTAACGCTCGTCGGGGACACCGATGACCTGCACGTCCTCGACGTCCGGGTGGGTGTACAGGTACTCCTCCACCTCGCGCGGGTACACGTTCTCACCGCCGCGGATGACCATGTCCTTGATCCGCCCGACGATGTTGACGTACCCGTCGTCGGCCATCACGGCCAGGTCGCCGGTGTGCATCCAGCCGTCGGCGTCGACGGCCTCAGCCGTCCGCTCGGCGTCGTCCCAGTAGCCCTGCATCACCGAGTAGCCGCGGGTGCAGAACTCGCCGGTCGCGCCGAGGGGCAGGGTCGCACCCGTTGCCGGGTCGGCGATGCGGATCTCGACGTGCGGGTGGGCCACGCCGACGGTCGCCGTGCGGTGGTGCAGCGAGTCGTCGGGGAGCGTTTGCGACGACACCGGCGACGTCTCGGTCATCCCGTAGCAGATGGTCACCTCGTGCATGTGCATGCGGTCGACGCACGACTTCATGACCTCGACCGGGCACGGCGAGCCGGCCATCACCCCGGTGCGCAGGCTGGATAGGTCGAAGCGCTCGAAGTCCGGGTGGGCCAGTTCGGCGATGAACATCGTGGGGACGCCGTAGAGCACGGTGCAGCGCTCGGCCTCGACGGTCTCGAGCACGTGCGTGGCATCGAACGCGTCGGAAGGGACGACCATCGTCGCGCCGTGGGTCGTGCACCCGAGGTTGCCCATGACCATCCCGAAGCAGTGGTAGAAGGGCACCGGGATGCACACCCGGTCCTCCGGGCCGAAGCGCTGGCCCCGGCCGACGAAGTACCCGTTGTTGAGGATGTTGCGGTGGGTCAGCGTGGCGCCCTTGGGGAACCCCGTCGTCCCCGACGTGTACTGGATGTTGATCGGGTCGTCCGGGCGCAGCGCGGCCCGCCGGTCGGCCAGCTCCTCGGCCGACGCCCCGCCGGCGCCGGCGACGAGCTCGTCCCAGTCGTCGTCCCACAGGAAGACGGTCCGCTCCAGCGCCGGGAGCTCCGGCTGCACGAGCTCGACCATGTCGACGTAGTCGGACGTCTTGAACGACGGTGCGCTGACCAGCATGCGACAGCCGGACTGGCCGAGCGCGTAGGCCAGCTCGTGGGTCCGGTAGGCCGGGTTGACGTTCACGAGCACGACGCCGATGTCCGCCGTCGCCAGCTGGACGAGCGTCCACTCGGCGTAGTTCGGGCTCCACAGCCCGAGCCGGTCGCCGGGCGTCAGCCCGATGCCCATGAGGCCGCGGGCCAGCAGCTCGACCCGCGCCGCCAGCTCGTCGTAGCTCCACCGCAGCCCTTGGTGTCGGGCGACGAGGGCGTCGCGATCCCCGTGCTCGGCGACGGTCCTGGCGAGGTTGGCGCCGATCGTCTCGTCGAGCAAGGGGACGTCGGTGGGCCCGGCGGCCACAGCGAGAGCCATCGCCCGACGCTACGCCACGCCAATCTGGGTGCGGATCGTCCCACGGGCCTTTCAGGTCAGCGAACGTGGCCGAAACGGTCAGATTCGCTGACATGAAAGCGTGCGATCGTCGCCGCTCAGTCTGCTGTCGTCACCGCGTCGCGCTGCGTCGCGTCGACGCCGAACGTGCGCCACGTCGAGATCGTCGAGGCCGGATCGGCGGCGTCGTCGACGATGCGGTACTCGGCCGTCCAGCGGTCGGGCGTGACGACGTGGCGGGTGTACCCGCGATGGGCCAGCTCGGCGTCGACGACGGTGTCGAAGCCGGCGATGGTCGGTTGCAGCGAGACGTCGACGTTGCCGGCCGACGAGATCGAGGTGGTCACGAACTCGACGCCGACGCCCGGTAGCACCCCGACGCCGGCCAGGTGGATGTCGCCGGTCAGCACGACGAGCCGGTCGGTCGCGGCGGCCGCGGCGAGGAGGCGGTCGCGGGCCGGGGCGTACCCGTCCCACTGGTCGTAGTTGAGGATCGCGTCGCCGAGGCGCAGGTCGGTCATCACCGTCTGCTGCCCGAGCACGGCCCAGGTGGCCTGCGTCGCGGCGAGCTCGTCGGCCACCCATTGCTCCTGCGTCGCCCCGAGCATCGTCCGGTCGGGCGCGCTGGCCTCCTGGCAGGCCGGCGACGGGTCGAGGGGGATGTCGCCACAGGCCTGGTCGCTGCGGAACTGGCGGCCGTCGAGCAGCAGCAGGTCGACGAGCCCGCCCCAGGTGATCCGCCGGCTGATCGTGTAGTCGGTGCCGTCGACGGGCGGCGCAAGACGGACCGGCATGTGCTCCCACCACACCCGGTACGCGGCGGCGCGCCGGGCGGCGAAGCCCGGCCGGTCGGCGGGGTCCTGCGGCGCCAGCGAGGCGTAGTTGTTGGCCACCTCGTGGTCGTCCCAGATGACGAGCCACGGGCATCGGGCCCGCGACGCCTGCAGGTCGGGGTCGGAGAGGTACAGCTCGTAGCGGGCCCGGTAGCTCGCCAGGTCGGTCGCCTCGGCCGGGCCATGCGTGCGGACCCGGTCCGGCGGCCGCACGGGGTTCCCAGGGCCCTCGTAGATGAAGTCGCCCAGGAACAACACGACGTCCGGTCCCCACTCGACGATGTCCCGGTGGGCGGCGTAGTAGCCGGTCTCCCAGTGCTGGCACGACGCCGCCGCCATCCGCAGGCGATCCGGCGAGCCCGCCGGCACGGGCGCGACCCGCCCGATGGGGCTGGTCCAGCCACCGGCCGTGAAGCGGTACCAGGACGGTCCGTTCAGCTCGACCAGGGCGTGGACGCTGTGCCCGTCGGCCGACTCCGCCGTCACGGTTCCCGTCGCCGCGATCGTCGTGAACGTCTCGTCGTCGGCCACCTCCCAGCGCACGTCGATCGGACCGTCAACCGCGGCGCCGGCCGGGCGCAGGCGGGTCCACAGGACGGCCGATGTCGGATCGGGATCGCCCGAGCTCACGCCGAGCGTGAACGGATCATCGGTCAGCGCCACCGTCGTCGGCGTCACCGTCGGCGTCACCGTTGTCGTCGCAGCCACGGTCGACTCGATCGTCGTGGGTCCGACGGTGGTCGTCGAAGGCTCGGTCGTCGGCGGGGCCGACATCGGTGCACCCGACGCCGTGGGCCCGCCCGACTCGTCGCCCGTGCAGGCGCCGACGATGACCGTGGCCCCGAGGGCCAGGAACGTTCGTCGGGAGATCGGCGGCGGCATGTGGCTCGCCAGCTTGGTCGATCGATCGGCAGTCGCGGTGCCGCCGTACACTCCGGCGACGATGGTGCGCCAGTGAACGTGATCGAGCGGGTCGGCGTCGTCGGGAGCGGCCTGATGGGCTCGGGCATCGCCGAGGTGTGTGCCCGCGCCGGCCTCGACGTCATGGTCAGGGAGGTCGACGCCGGGGCGGCCGAGAACGGGCGGTCGCGGATCGTGTCGTCGCTGGAGCGCGCCGTGCGAGCCGGCAAGCTCACCGAGGAGGAGCGCGACGCGGCCGTCGGGCGCATCGCCTTCACCACGGACTTCGATGAGTTGGCCGACCGGCAACTCGTCGTCGAGGCCGTCGTCGAGGACGAGCAGCTCAAGGTCGACGTGTTCCGGGAGCTCGATCGCGTCGTCACCGATCCGGCGGCGATCCTCGCCAGCAACACGAGCTCGATCCCGATCATGAAGCTGGGCATTGCCACCGCTCGACCGGCCCAGGTCGTCGGGATCCACTTCTTCAACCCGGTGCCGATCCTGCGCCTCGTCGAACTGGTGACGAGCCTGCTGACGTCGCCCGAGACCGTGGCCGCCGCCGAGGCCTTCGCCGGTGACGTGCTGCACAAGAAGGTCATTCGCAGCCAGGACCGAGCCGGCTTCGTCGTCAACGCGCTGTTGATCCCGTACCTGCTGTCGGCGATCCGGATGATGGAGTCGGGGTTCGCCACCGCCGACGACATCGACACCGGCATGGTCGAGGGCTGCAACCATCCGATGGGACCGCTGCACCTCGCCGACCTGATCGGCCTCGACACCACCCAGGCGGTGGCCGAGAGCCTCTACGAGGAGTTCAAGGAGCCGCTCTACGCGCCGCCGCCGATGCTCTCGCGCATGGTCGAGGCCGGGCTGCTCGGGCGCAAGTCGGGGCGCGGCTTCTACGACTACGGCGTGCGGTGAGATGCCCCGCGTGCTCGTCGCCAAGGTCGGGCTCGACGGCCACGATCGCGGTGTGAAGGTCGTCGCCCGCATCCTGCGCGATGCCGGCTTCGAGGTGATCTACACCGGCCTGTTCCAGACGCCCGACACCGTCGCCGCCGCCGCCGTCGACGAGGATGTCGACGCCATCGGCCTGTCGATGCTGTCGGGCGCCCACATGACCCTGGCCCCGCTCGTCGTCGAGAAGATCCGAGCGCGAGGGGCCGACATCCCCGTCGTCGTCGGCGGCATCGTGCCGGGGGCGGACGTCGCCCGGCTGCTCGAGGCCGGCGTCGCCGGCGTCCTGACGCCCGGGGCCACCGGTGACGAAGTGGTCGCCGCCGTGCGCGACGCCATCGCCACCCGAGCCTGAGCGAAGGGGCCGCTCCGTGACGGACAGGGTCGAACGGTTGACGAACCTGCTGGCGTTGCTGCTGGAGACGACGCAGCCGCTGACGCTCCTCGAGATCGCCGGCGAGATGGATGGCCAGTACCCGGACAAGGAGTCGACCCGCCGGGCGTCGTTCGAGCGGGACAAGGCGGCCCTGCGGGAGATCGGCGTGCCGATCGAGACCACCGTCCTCACGGGGCACCGGGCCGGCGTGTCGGCCTACTGGATCGACCGTGACCGTTACGAGCTCTCGGGCCTCGAGCTGGAGCCGGACGAGGCGCGGGCGCTGCAGGTCGCCGTCGCCGCCACCCGGCCGAGCGCCGGCCAGGAGGCGCTGTGGAAGTTGGGTGTGGAGGCCGTCGACCCGGGCGTGGGGGTGACGGCCACCCTCCCGGACATCGCCGGGTTGCCGGCGCTGCGTGACGCCGCGGCGCGACGGGCGACGGTGTCGTTCCGGTACCGGGGCAAGGACCGTCGGCTCGATCCCTTCGGGCTGCTGCTGCGGACGGGGTTCTGGTACGTCGTCGGGCGCGACCACGGTCACGACGAGGTCAGGACGTACCGCGTGGACCGTGTCGAGGGGGCGCTCGACGTCGGTGACGGCGCGGCGTTCGAACGGCCCGACGACTTCGACCTCCGCGCCGCCTTCCCCACCGATCCGAAGGTGCTCGGCGCCCCCGACGAGCCCGGCGCGGCGGTGCTCGCCACCGTGCGCGTCGTGGCCGACCACGCCGGCCGCATCGAGCGCGAGCTCGGTGCCGACCGCGTGCTCGACCGCCGGCCCGACGGGTCGATCGACGTCGAGGTGCCGTGCGCCAACCTGCCGGCGTTCCGGTCCTGGGTGCTCGGGCTGCTGGACCACGCCGTCGTCGTCGGCTGGCTGCGCGATGTGGCCAAGGGCCACGAATGAGCGAGCGCAGCGAGCTCGGGCGTGACGGGGCTTCTTCGTCGCCGGCTTTGCGGCGACGGGCTCATTGGTGCCCCGTGGTCTCAGCTGCGCCGAAGCTGTCGCGTGACTCGATGGTGCACGAATGAGCCGACGATCCGCCGAGGAGCGGCTGCGGCGGCTGCTCGTGATGCTGCCGTGGTTGATGGAGCGCGGCGAGGTGCCGCTGGCCGAGGTCGCCCAGCGGTTCGGGATGACCACCGCCGAGGTGACGGCCGAGCTCGAGTTGGCGGCCATGTGCGGTCTGCCGCCGTTCGTCGACGAGCTGATCGACGTGTTCATCGACGACGACGTGGTGGTCGTCGGGGTGCCCCGGTTGTTCACGAAGCCGCTGCGCCTGACGGCGCCCGAGGGCTTCGCGCTCGTCGCCTCCGGCCGTGCCGCCATGCAGTTGCCGGGGGCCGATCCGGCGGGCCCGCTCGGGCGCGGTCTCGACAAGCTCGCCGCCGCGCTGGGCGACGACGGCGTCGTCGTCGACCTGGCCCGGCCGGCGGCGCTCGACGAGTCGATCGACGTCATCGCCGCCGCCGTGCGGCGCGTCGAGCGGCTGGCCGTCCGCTACTGGACGCCGTCGCGCGACGAGGTCACCGAGCGCACGATCACGCCCCGCCACGTCCTCCACGACCGGGGCGAGTGGTACGTCGTCGCCGACGACGAGCGGTCGGGGGAGCGGCGCACGTTCCGCATCGACCGCATCGAGTCGCTGGAGCGGACCGGCACGTACGCCGACCCGGACGGCGGCACCCTCGCCGGGGTGGCGACGGACTGGTTCGCCGACGGTGCCCTGCCGCTCGTCACGCTGCTGCTGGCCCC
>JACCUL010000299.1 GCA_013811855.1 Acidimicrobiia bacterium | reverse complement strand
CGAGGTCGATGATCCAGTCGGCGGTCTTGATGACGTCGAGGTTGTGCTCGATGACGAGCACCGTGTTGCCCTGGTCGACGAGGCGTGACAGCACGGTCAGGAGGCGGCGCACGTCGTCGAAGTGCAGACCGGTGGTCGGCTCGTCGAGCAGGTAGATGGTGTGGCCGGTCGAGCGCTTGGCCAGCTCGGCGGCCAGCTTGACCCGCTGGGCCTCGCCGCCCGACAGCGTCGGCGCCGGCTGCCCGAGCCGCACGTAGCCCAGCCCGACGTCCATCAGCGTCTGCATGTAGCGGGAGATCGACGGCTGGTTGGCGAAGAAGTCGACGGCCTCGACAACCGGCATGTCGAGCACGTCGGCGATGTTCTTGCCCTTGAACTCGATGTCGAGAGTGTCCCGGTTGTACCGGCCGCCCTTGCACACCTCGCACGGCACGTACACGTCGGGGAGGAAGTGCATCTCGATCTTGATCGTGCCGTCGCCGGCGCAGGCCTCGCAGCGACCGCCTTTGACGTTGAAGCTGAACCGGCCCGGCAGGTAGCCGCGCACCTTGGCCTCGTTGGTCGAGGCGAACAGCTTGCGGATGCTGTCGAACACGCCGGTGTATGTCGCCGGGTTGGAGCGCGGCGTGCGCCCGATCGGCGACTGGTCCATGTCGATGACCTTGTCGAGGTGCTCGACGCCGGTGACGCGGCGGTGCTTGCCGGCGGGCAGCTTGGACTTGTAGATGCGCTGCATCAGGACGGGCAGCAGAATGTCGCGCACCAACGTCGACTTGCCCGAGCCGCTGACGCCGGTGATGACCACGAAGTTGCCGAGCGGGATCTCGACCGTGAGATCGTTGAGGTTGTGCTCCCTGGCGCCTTGGACGACGAGCTGTTGCAGCCCGACCGGGCGGCGGGTGGCGGGGACCGGGATCTTCAGGCGACCGGACAGGTAGCGACCGGTGATCGACTCCTTGACCTTGGTGATCCCCTTGACCGGTCCGCTGTAGACGACGGCGCCACCGTGCTCGCCGGCCCCGGGGCCGATGTCGACGAGCCAGTCGCTCTCCCGGATCGTCTCCTCGTCGTGCTCGACGACGATGACGGTGTTGCCGAGGTCGCGCAGGCGGGTCAGTGTGTCGATGAGGCGCCGGTTGTCCCGCTGGTGCAGGCCGACCGACGGCTCGTCGAGGACGTACAGGGTGCCGACGAGGCCGGACCCGATCTGGCTGGCCAGGCGGATGCGCTGCGCCTCCCCGCCAGCCAGCGTGCCGGCCGAGCGGGACAGCGTCAGGTAGTCGAGCCCGACGTCGAGCAGGAACCCGAGCCGGGCGTTGAGCTCCTTGGTCACCCGCTCGGCGATCAGCCGCTCGCGCTCCGTCAGCTCCAGCGCGGCGAGGAACTTGGCCGACTCACCGATCGACAGCGCGCAGACCTCGGCGATGTTGCGCTCGTTGATCGTCACGGCGAGCGTCTGGGGCTTCAGCCGGGCGCCCCCGCAGGCGCCGCACGGCACCTCGCGCATGTAGCCCTCGTACTGTTCACGCGACCAGTCGCTCTCGCTGCCCTCGTGACGCCGCTTGATCCACGGGATGACGCCCTCGTACGCCGTCGTGTACTGGCGGGCCCGGCCGTAGCGGTTCTTGTACTTGACCGTGAGGTTGCCGCTCGTGCCGTGGAGGATGACCTTCTGCTGTTTGGGCGTCAGCGTCGACCACGCGCCATCCATGTCGATGCCGTTCGTCTCGGCGACGGCGTCGAGCATGCGCGTGAAGTACTGCGTGTGCGCGGTGCGCCACGGTGAGATGGCGCCAGCGTTGAGCGACAGGTCGGGATCGGGGATCACGAGCTCGGGATCGATCTCGAACGTCGTGCCCAGCCCGTCGCACGTCTCGCAGGCGCCGTACGGCGAGTTGAACGAGAAGTTGCGCGGCGCCGGCTCGTCGAAGCTGCGCCCGTCGACGGGGCAAACGAGGTGCTCGCTGAACGTCAGGTGATCGTCGTCGCTGCTCGGCTCGTCCTCGGTCCGACCTTCCGAGCTCGCCGGCTCGCCCGACCTCGAGTCCGTGGGCCGACGAACGATCTCCAGCTCGGCGACGCCGTCGGCCAGCTTCAGCGCCGTCTCCAACGAGTCGGTCAGGCGACGGGCGATCCCCTCGCGCATCACGAGGCGGTCGACGACGACTTCGATCTTGTGCTGCTCGTAGCGGGCGAGGCGCTCGTCGCGCTTGAGGAACTCGTCGATGTCGACGACCTCGCCGTCGACGCGGGCGCGCACGAAGCCCTGGCCGGAGAGGTCCTCGAGCAGGGTGTCGTACTCGCCCTTGCGGCCCCGCACGACGGGGGCGAGAACCTGGAACCGCGTGCCCTCGGGCAGCAGGAGCACGCGGTCGACGATCTGTTGCGGCGTCTGGCGCTGGAGTCGATTGCCGTGGTCCGGGCAGTGCTGCACGCCGATGCGGGCGAACAGCAGGCGGAGGTAGTCGTAGACCTCGGTGATCGTGCCGACGGTCGATCGCGGGTTGCGGCCAGCCGACTTCTGGTCGATGGCGATGGCCGGCGACAGGCCTTCGATCACGTCGACGTCCGGCTTGTCCATCTGCCCGAGGAACTGCCGGGCGTACGACGACAGGGACTCGACGTACCGGCGCTGGCCCTCGGCGTAGATGGTGTCGAAGGCCAGGCTCGACTTGCCCGATCCCGAGAGGCCGGTGAAGACGATCAGCTTGTCCCGCGGCAGCTCGACGTTGATGTTCTTGAGGTTGTGCTCGCGGGCCCCGCGGACGGAGATCACTGGCTGGGTGGAGCGCGGCGGCGGCATCAGCGGGCCAAGCTAGCGACGAACCACATGCTTGGCATTCTAGCTCCACCACGAACACACGTTCACCGCGCCGTGGCTCGCCCTGTGCTGTCCGACGTGGTGGTAGACAGAACGCATGACATCGACCCAGATCGCGGTGCGGCTACCCGACGACCTCGCCACCCGGCTCGATCAAGTGGCGAGGGCAACACACCACTCGCGCTCGGAAGCGGTGCGACGGGCGATCGAGCTGTACGTGTACCGCTTGGCCTGCGAGCGCGACGCAAGTCGCTACGACGAGCTCCCACTCACCGACGCCGAGCTGGCCCTCGCCGACGATCCTGCGTCGTGGTCGGGCACACCGCCATGGTGAGAGGTGAGGTCTGGTGGGCGGCGACGGCGGGCGGGGACCGACCGGTCCTCGTGCTGACGCGGGATCCCCTTGCCGACCGCATGGGTGCGGTCGTCGTCGCCGCGTGCACCCGTTCGGTCCGTGGCTTGCTCAGCGAGCTACCACTCGGGCCTGATGACGGCATGCCCGAAGCCTGCGTCGTCACGTTCGACAACCTCCACACCGTCCGCCGCCCCGCCTTCCGACAGCTCATCACGCGCCTGTCCCCGGAGCGGATGGACGAGGCGTGCGGTGTCCTCGCTCGCTCCTTCGGGTGCGTTTGATCCGGGTTTGT
>JACCUL010000039.1 GCA_013811855.1 Acidimicrobiia bacterium | reverse complement strand
CGGTGAGGGCGGCGACGACGGTCTTGTCGTCGGAGGGGTCGACGGACCGCAGATCGAGCACGGTGCGTCCGTCACGTGTGCGAGCGATCACGGGTGGGTCGTGGGCGCGCAACGATTCGAGCTGATCGCCGGGCACTACGATCCCGATCGACGGCATCTCGACGCCCGGAGCCGACCCGGCACCAGGCACTGCCACCGTGTCGACGACCTGGCCGTGCCCGGCCGCCACGACAATCGCCTCCGCGCGACTGCGCAGCGTGGCGACCGGTTGATCGACCATCCGCCAGAACGCGATGTCGGTCGCTGGCCGCTTGTCGAGGTACGTCAAAGCGATCTGCTGCAGCGAACTCAACACCAGGCCGCCGCAGCGCAGCGCCCGTGCGAGCGGATGCTGCGCGCATCGATCGATGAGGTCGGCACGCCCGGCGATGACCCCCGCCTGCGGGCCACCGAGCAGCTTGTCGCCGCTGAACGTGATGAGGTCGGCACCGTCGGCCAGCGATTGGACGGCAGCGGGTTCGCCGGCCAGCCAGGCGGGTGGCGCGCCGGGCAACCACGGTACCGAGGCGTCGAGGAGCCCGCTGCCGATGTCGGCCACCACGGGCACATCGAGCGTGGCCAGGTCGCTGACCGGCGTGTCCTCGACGAAGCCCTCGACGCGGTAGTTCGCCGGGTGCACCTTGAGGATCAGGGCCACGTCGGCGCCGGGCCCCTGCAGCGCGTCGCGGTAATCGGCCAGTCGCGTCCGGTTCGTGGTGCCGACGTCGACGAGCTGCACGCCGGACGCGGCCATCACTTCGGGCACGCGGAAGCCGCCGCCGATCTCGACGCTCTCGCCGCGGCTGACGGGCACCTGGCGACCGGCGGCGAGCGCGGACATCACGAGCAGCACCGCGGCGGCGCCGTTGTTGACGACCAGCGCAGCCTCGGCACCGCACAGCCGGGCCAGCAGCCCGCCGACCCCTCGCTGGCGCGAGCCCCGCTCGCCCGTGGCGAGATCGAGCTCCAGCGCGATGGCCTGCGCCTCCCCGTGATGGGCCAGCGGCGCCCGACCGAGGTTGGTGTGCAGGAGCACGCCGGTGGCGTTGACGACCGGGCTGAGCAGGAGCCGGCGGACGGACTCGGCCCGCTCGGCGGCGCCGGCGACGTCACCGTCGATGATGGCCTCCCGCGCCACCTCGACGAGTAGCTGGTGGGGCAGGCCCGATCCGGCGAGCGACCGCGCCAGTGCGTCGACGGAGGGTGGTCGGTCAACCGTCACGGCGCCCATCATGGGCGATCCGGCCCGGCTCACCGGTGGTCGGCTCCCCGCTCGGCTCCCCTCCGTAGGATCGCCGGACCATGCCCCTGCCCGTGCCCGTCGTCCGGCTCGATCCCGACCTGCCGCTGCCCGCGTGCGCCCATCCCGGTGACGCCGGTCTGGACCTGCACGCCCGCGAGGACACCACCGTCGCCCGGGCCGGCGGCCGGGCGCTCGTGCCGACGGGCATCGCCATCGCCGTGCCGCCTGGCCACGCCGCGTTCGTGCTGCCCCGCAGCGGACTGGCGCTGCGGCACGGGATCAGCCTCGTCAACGCGCCGGGCCTCATCGACGCCGCCTACCGCGGGGAGGTCAAGGTCGTGATGCTGAACACCGACCCCGACAGCGATTACCAGGTGCACCGTGGCGATCGCATCGCTCAACTCGTCGTGCAACGGGTCGAGGAGGTGGCCTGGCAGGTCGTCGACTCGCTGGACGGCGACGACCGCGGCGGCGGGTTCGGTCACACCGGCCGCTGACGTTCCGGCGATCAGCGGAACTCAGCGAGCACGCGGCGATCGCCGCCGAGCGAAGCTCCGCTCACGCGTTCGCGCAGTTGACGGTCGTCGGCGATCGGTTGTCGCACAAACGCGATCCTCATCGGCGGCGCAACGTCGGCGAGGACTGAGCGTGTCACCGCCCATGATGGGGGCGTGCTGACGAGGACGCTCGATGCGACCGATTCGGCTGCCGTCCGCCGTCACCTGACCACGTTGACCGTCGCCCGCCTCTCGACCAACGCGGTGTACCGCTTCGCCCCGCCGTTCCTGGCGACCATCGCCAGGGGGCTCGACGTGGAGCTGGCCGAGCTCGGCGTGGCGCTCGCCATCAGCGAGGTCGGCGGCCTGTCGTCACCGCTGATCGGTCGCGTCATCGACCGGCTGCCGCGCCGCTCGTCGATGGTCGCCGGTCTGGTCGGCGTCGTCGGCGGGGCGATCCTGGCCGGCGCCTCGACCGGGGTGGTGATGTTCGGGGCGTCGCTGCTGGTGCTCGCCGTCAGCAAGATCGTGTTCGACGTGGCCCTGCTGGCGTGGATCGCCGACCACGTGCCGTACGAGCGGCGCGGCCGGGTGACCGGCCTCATCGAGACGAGCTGGGCCCTCGGCCTGCTGCTCGGTGTCAGCGCCCTCGGTCTGGTCGCCGCCGCGACGTCCTGGCGCTGGGCGTACGGCACCGGCGCCGTCGGCGTCGTCGTGATGGCGGGCGTGCTCGTGGCCCGACTCGAGGCCGAGCGGCCGGCGGTGGCCGGAGCCGCCGAGGTCGCCGCTCCCGTCGGTCGGCTGCCGCGGTCGGGGTGGTTCGCCGTGCTCGGCCTCTTCGGGTTGATGGCCGCCGCCCAGTCGCTGTTCGTCACGTTCGGCGCCTGGTTGGAGGACGAGTTCGGGGTCGGGACGGCCGGGCTGGCCGCCGTGACGTTCGGCATCGGCGGACTGGAGCTGGTCGCCTCGACGACCTCGGCGGCGCGCACCGACCGCTGGGGCAAGGAGCGCAGCGTGATCGCCGGAACGCTCGTGATGGTGCCGGCCGCGTTGCTGCTGGCGGCGACGGACACGCAGCTGGCGATCGGGCTGATCGCGCTCGGGATCTTCATCGGAGCCTTCGAGTTCTCGATCGTGTCGGCCATCCCGATCGGCGGTCAGCTCGTGCCCGGTTCACCGGCGCGGGGCATCGGCACGATGGTGGCCTGCGGCACGCTGGGTCGGGCGCTCACGGCGGTCCCGGCGACGCGGCTGTACGACCGGTGGGGTCTCTCGGCTGCGGCGCTCCTCGGCGGCGGTTTCGCCGTGCTCGCCGGTGCGGCGATGACACTGCGACTGCGGGCGGTCCGTCAGCGATAGCCGTTGGTGATCGGCAGCCGCCGGTCCCGGCCGAACGCCTTCGTCGTGACGCGCACGCCGGGCGGGCACTGCCGCCGCTTGTACTCGGCGACGTCGACGAGGCGGGTGACCCGCTTGACGACGGCTTCGTCGTGGCCGAGGGCGACGATCTCGCCGGCCGTGCGATCGTCCTCGACGTACAGCTCGAGGATCGGGTCGAGCTCCTCGTAGGACGGCAGGCTCTGGTCGTCGCGCTGGTCGGGACGCAGCTCGGCCGACGGCGGCTTGGTGATCACGGACTCGGGCACGAGCTCACGCCCGGCCCGTTCGTTGACGTAGCGGCACAGGTCGTAGACGCGCGTCTTCAGGACGTCCTTGATCACCGCGTAACCGCCGACGGAGTCGCCGTAGATCGTGAAGTAGCCGACCGCCATCTCGCTCTTGTTGCCGGTCGTCAGCACCATCCAGCCGAACTCGTTGGAGAGCGCCATCAGCAGCTGGCCGCGGCAGCGGCTCTGGATGTTCTCCTGGGCCAGGCCCGGCGGGCGCTCGCCCAGGCTCGGCGCCAGCATCTCCAGGTACGCCGCGAAAGCAGGCTCGATGGAGATCGTCCGGTAGTCGATGCCAAGGCTCTCGACCAGCGCCGCGGCGTCGTTGCGCGAGTGGGCGCTGGAGTAGCGCGACGGCATCGACACGCCGTGGACGTGCTCGGCGCCGAGGGCGTCGACGGCGACGACGGCGACGAGCGTCGAGTCGATGCCGCCCGAGAGCCCGATGACCACGTCGGTGAAGCCGTTCTTGACGCAGTAGTCGCGGGTGCCGAGCACGAGCGCGGCGTACAGCTCGGCCTCAGCGTCGAGGTGCGGCGTGATCTCGGCGACGACCGGACCGTCCTGCTCGACCGGGTCGGCCGAGACGGCGACCTGCGGCAGGTACACCTGCGAGACGCGGCCGCGGGGGTCGAGCAGGCGCTGGCGGTACACCGGCGGCACGGGCACGTCGACGATCAGCAGCGCCTCGACGAACTGCGGACCCCTGGCCACGAGCGTGCCCTCGGCGTCGAAGGCCAGCGAGCAGCCGTCGAAGACCAGCTCGTCCTGACCGCCGACCTGGTTGACGTAGACGAGCGCCGAGTGGGCGTCGGCGGCGCGGGTGGCCAGCATGCGCTCGCGGGAGGCGGCCTTGCCGCGGTGGTACGGCGAGGCGTTGATGTTGACGGCGAGCTCGGCCCCGCCGTCGGCCTGCACGGCCAGCGGGCCGTCCGGGCTCCAGACGTCTTCGCAGATGCTGATGCCGACCTTGACGCCGCCGATGACGAACAGCTCCAGCGGGTCCGTGTCGCCACCGGCCGTGAAGTACCGGGCCTCGTCGAAGACGGCGTAGTTCGGCAGGAGGCGCTTGCGGTACGTGCCGAGCACCTCGCCGCCGGCGCACACCGCGGCGGCGTTGAAGAGGTCCCGGTCGGCGTCGACGTACCCGATCACGGCGGCGCAGCGACCGGTGCGCTTGGCCAGCTCGATCAGCGCGGCCTCGTTGTCGGCAACGAAGCCCGGCTTGAGCAACAGGTCCTCCGGCGGATAGCCGGTGATCGAGAGCTCGGGGAAGGCGACGATGTCGCACCCCGCCACCTCGGCCCGCTCGTACGCCTCGGCCAGCTGGGCCACGTTCCCGTCGAGGTCGCCGACGGTGGGGTTGACCTGGGCCAGGGCGACACGCAGCACGGCCACGAGATCGACGCTACCCGGGCCGACGTCGACGGCGTTCGCGCCAGCGAACCTGCTCGCTGACTGCAGGTTCGCTGACGAAGAGGCCCGACGAGACGATCCCGTTCACACAGCGTTCACAGTCGGGCAAAGGATCGGCAACGGCTCAGCGACACGATGGGGAGCCGACACGGCCGGGCGCCGTTCGTGCGAACGCGCCACGACCGCAGACCGACCCGACGCAGGAAGGACATCCGTGGTCTACAAGGCTGAATACATCTGGATCGACGGCACCGAGCCCACGGCCAAGCTGCGCTCCAAGACGAAGATCGTCCC
>JACCUL010000033.1 GCA_013811855.1 Acidimicrobiia bacterium | reverse complement strand
GCCCACGTGCGGTGACACAAACCGGCGCTTTACGCGGTGATGGCTTTGACCTCGTCGGCGATCTTCTGGGACACCTCGTCGGTGGGCATCGTGCTCTGCATGGCCATCAGCTTCATCATGTCGCCCTGGACCGTGATCTTGCCGGCCATGAACGCCTGCATCCCGGCGGCCGGGTCCTGGTCGACGAAGATGGCCTTGGCCGTCTCGTAGTCCGTGGTCACGGTCACGTCGGCGTCGTCCAGATGGCCGAGCTCCATCACGACGTCGCCGGACGACGTGTCGAGCGAGCTCTCGACGGTTCCGTCGCCGAACGGCACGCCGGTGACGACCTGGTTGATCTTCAGGACCTGGGCGACCTTGGCCGTCTGGCCGGCGTACTTCTCGCGGATCTCGCGGGCGGCGGCCATCCACTCGTCGGACAGGAAGGGATGCGGCATGGGCCGGGAGAGTACCCGGACCGCCGGATCACGTCAGCCGCTCGACCCACGTGGTGACCTCGTCGAGCACGTCGAGGTCGACCTCGAACCCGAAGCCCGGCCCGGTGGGTACGGCGATCTGGCCGTCGGTCACCGTGATCGGGCCCACCACGATGTCGCGCTCCCAGAACCTGGCCGACGCCGAGATGTCGCCGGGCAACGTGAACCCGTCCAGTGCGGCGAGCCCGGCGTTGGCCGCCCGGCCGATACCGGTCTCCAGCATCCCGCCGCACCACGCCGGCACGCCGCGGTCGACGCACAGGTCGTGGATCCGTCGGGCCGTGAGATACCCGCCGACGCGGCCGGGCTTGATGTTGACGACCTCGCAGGCGCCGAGCTCGATGGCGTCGGCGGCGCTGGTCACCGAGACGATCGTCTCGTCGAGGCACACCGGCGTCGCCGATCGGGCCGCCAGTTGGGCGTGGCCGAGCAGGTCGTCCTCGGGGAGCGGCTGCTCGACGAGCAGCAGGTCGAACGCGTCGAGCCGGCACAGGTGGTCGATGTCGTCGCGCGTGTACGCCGTGTTGGCGTCGACCTGCAGGGGCAGGTCCGGGCCGATCAGCGCCCGCACGGCCGCCACCGGTTCGAGGTCCCAGCCGGGCTCGATCTTCAGCTTGATGCGGGCGTACCCCTCGGCGACATAGCGGGACACCGCGCCGAGCAGGTCGTCGAGCGTCGGGTGGATGCCGACGCTGACCCCACTCGGGATGCGCGTGCGGGTGGCCCCGAGATGGGCGGCGAAGGACCGCCCGGTCGCCCGCAGCTCGGCGTCCAGCAGCGCCATCTCCAGCGCCGCTTTGGCCATGGCGTGACCCTTGACCCCGGCCAGCACGTCGGACACGGACCCGGCCGCCACCGCGCCTTGCGCGCTGAGGCGCGGCAGCAGCTCGGCCCGGATCACCAGCGCGGCGCCGTCGACGAACTCGGCCGAGTAGGTCGGCTCGTCGCCGGCGACGCACTCGCCCCAGCCCTGGACGCCGTCGAGCTCGGCGCGGGCGAGCAGGATCCGGCGCGACGTTTGGACGCCGAAGCTGGTCCGGAACGGGGCGACGAGCGGGAGGCTGATCTCGCGCAGCTCGACGATGCGCCCGCCCGCAGCGGCGGTCACCGCCGGACCACGTACTGGCCGTCACGGGTGAAGCCGACGACCGACGCCCCGTCGGCCATCGGCGTGCTCAGCTCCTGACGGACCCGCCGCCGCCAGGCGACCGCGGCCTGGCGATCCGTGCGGCGCAGCACGACGATGTCCTCGGGCGTCGCCACGAGCGAGGTTCCGGAGGGCGCGGTCTCGTCCTCGGCGGCCCGGTCGGGCAGCGGTCCGGACGTCGCCCACGCCATGAGCAGGCGGTCGCTCTCGTCGCGTCCCAGGTTGATGGAGTCGTCCATCGTCCCGTAGAAGTCGACGAGGTATTCGTCGACGTCGGCGCCGAGCACGCGGATGTTGAACCAGGCGTTGCGGCGCACCAACGGGTCGAACGTCCACGTCACCCACGCGAGGTCATGATCGGCCGCCCAACTCCGCTGGTGCAGCTTCATCGCCCGACCGAGGCCGGTGTGGCGCACCCCGGGCAGCACGCCGGTGATGTGGCTGTGCAGCGCGTCCTCGCCGCGGTGTCGGGCGAGAAAGCCGAGCGACCCACCGACGATCTGGTCGGCGTGGTACGCCGCGGCCACGTAGCCGCCCGAGTGCTGGATGGCCCGTAGCAGCTCGGTGCCGACGAGGGGCGTGATCGACCCCCAGACCTGCGTGAAGACCATGACGACGCGTTGCATCTCGGTGGCGTCGACGAGCTCGCGGATCTCCAGCCCGTCGTCGGTCGTCGAGCTGCTCATGCGACCGAAGTTCGCGCTTCCCGGTAGACGCAGCGCACGGCGAGAGCTTGGCGCAACTGGGGGCCGACGTCCTCGGCAAACTCCTCGCGGTACGTCGCGTCGGTGGACAGCAGGACCGTGAAGTACATGCCCGTGAAAGCGCCGAGGAAGGCGGCCACTCGGATCAACGGTTCGCTGAGCACGGCCGTGCGACCGCCGAGGTCAAACTGCTGCATGACGTGGACCGTCTCGAGGCCCGTCCACGCGGCGATCGTGTCCTCCGGGATGGCGAGCACGCCGAAGAGCACGAAGAAGCCGGTGAGCGTCAGGGCGACGAGCGTGATCTGGATGGCCTGCGAGAAGATCGTCACCATCCCGATGTTGAACCGCTGGCGGATCGTCGGCCGGCCGGGGTGGGGCACCTCGTCGGGCGGATGGGCGAGGCGGGCGCACACCTCGGCCGCCGGTGTGCCACCGACGAGCTCGCCGATCTCGGCCCACGAGTCGAAGGCGTTGAGCCGGCGCATGAACGTCGGCACCCGCGAGAGGATGAACACGGCGCCGAGGACGAAGAAGATGCCGAGCACAAGCAGGTAGGCGATCCCGTTGAGTGTGCCGGCGACCTGCCACACCTCGGCGTTGATGAACAGGAACGTCGTGAACAGCAGGAGCAGCGGCAGGGCTCGCACGACGAGGTTGAAGAGCAGGGCGAGCTGGCCGAGCGCCCGCCCGCCGGCCCAGCGCACCAGGGACGGCACGCCGTAGCTCGTGATCGCCCAGAGGATGGCCAGGATGACGACGGCCTCGATGGCGGTCTCCAGCCCGTCGGCCCACTGCCCGAACAGGATCGACGGGATGGCCGGGGCGACGATGAACACGGCGAGCTCCGCCATGCCGACCTCGCGTGGCCGCTCCAGTGCCCGGCGACCACGAACGAGGTTGGCGACGACCCACGTCACGACAAGCACGGCAAGCACGAACGCGACCGCGCCGAGGTTCTCGAGGATCGACCAGTCGAACAGGTCGAGCGCATTGAGTCCGAGGAGGAGGTAGGCGACCACCAGCAGCGGGAGGGCCCGCCCCCAGATCTGGGCCGCGCTGTCGTGGCGTTCGACGAAGTGGGGGAGCCCGCGGTGGACGAACCAGCGCTCGGTGGCCTCGATCGCGTCACCGGGCACGGGGGGACGGTAGTTCCATCCGACGATCCATCCGACGAGGCCTGACCTCCCAGCGTTAGCGTTTCCAGCAATGGCCCGCGTGCTCGTGACCGAGGAGATCGCCGAAGGTGGACTGGACCAGCTCAGGTTGGCCGGGCACGACGTCGACATCCGTCGCGATCCATCCTCGGACGAGCTGCTGGCGGCGATCGCCGGCGCCCAGGCGCTGATCATCCGCTCGGCGACCCAGGTCACCGATGCGGTGCTGGCCGCCGCCCCGGAGCTGATCGTCGTCGGCCGCGCCGGCATCGGCCTCGACAACGTCGACGTCGACGCCGCCACCCGGCGCGGCGTCATGGTCGTCAACGCGCCGCAGAGCAACATCGTCTCCGCCGCCGAGCACACCATGGCCCTGCTGCTGGCGCAGGCCCGCAACGTCCCCCAGGCCCACGCCGCGCTCGTCGCCGGCCGCTGGGAGCGGGCCCGGTGGGAGGGCGTCGAGCTCTCGGACAAGACGCTCGGCATCGTCGGCCTCGGTCGCATCGGCAAGCTGGTCGCCGACCGGGCCAAGGGCTTCGGCATGCGCCTCGTCGGGTTCGACCCGTTCGTGTCGTCCGAACGAGCCCACCTCCTGGGCGTCGAGCTGCTGGCGCTCGACCAGGTCGTCGCCGAGGCCGACTTCCTGACCATCCACCTGCCGCGGACGCCCGAGACGATCGGGCTCATCGGGCGCGACCTGTTGCTCAAGGCCAAGCCGACACTGCGCATCGTCAACGCCGCCCGCGGCGGCATCGTCGACGAGGTGGCGCTGGCCGAGTGCATCCGCGACGGCGTCGTCGCCGGCGCCGCGCTCGACGTTTTCGACGGCGAGCCGATCACCGAGTCCCCGCTCTTCGCGTTCTCGTCGGTCGTCGTCACCCCCCATCTCGGGGCTAGCACCCGCGAGGCCCAGGACAAGGCCGGCGACACCATCGCCGACATGGTCCTCCTGGCACTGGCCGGCGAGTTCGTGCCCTTCGCCGTCAACCTCTCAGCAGCCGAGGCTGACGAGTCGGTGCGCCCGTTCCTCCCCCTGGCGGAACGCCTGGGACGGCTCTTCGGGTCGCTCGTCCCCGAGCTGCCACGGACCGTGGAGATCTGCGTCGAGGGTGAGATCGGCGCCCACGACGTGCGGATCGTCGGGCTGGCCGTCCTGAAGGGATTGTTCGGCCACGTCAGCGACGACCCGGTCACGTTCGTCAACGCCCCGCAACGGGCCCGCGATCACGGCATCGACGTGCGCGAGGTCAGCTCCACCAGCTCCACCGACTTCGTCAACCTGATCACCGTCTCGGGCGGCGAGCACGCCGTCAGCGGCACGTTGGCCGGCCGCCGCGCCGAGCACCGGATCGTCCGCATCGACGACCACTCGTTCGACGTCCCACCGGCGGACAACATGGTGATGGTGACCAACGACGACCGCCCGGGCGTGATCGGCACCGTCGGCACGCTCCTCGGCGACGCCGGGATCAACATCGCCGACATGGACGTCGGTCGGGCCGAGGGCACCGGCACCGCGGTGATGTTGATCGCGCCGACGTCGGTCGTGCCGACGGCGACCATCGACGCCCTCCGTCAGGCTCCCGGCATCATCACGGTCCGAGCACTCTCGGCTTGACGGCCTCAATGATGGCGTCGCGCAGCGCGATCGCAGCCGTGCGGGCGGCGGTCGCGAACGTGTCGTCGGCGGCGGCGTAGAGGATCGAGCGCGATGCGCTCACGAGCAGACCGGAGCCGTCCGCCGTGACGCCCGCTTGCACGGCGGCGGCGACGTCGCCGCCCTGCGTGCCGACGCCGGGGACGAGGATCGGCAGCTCACCGGCCACTTCTCGCACGATGCGGAGCTGTTCGGGGTACGTCGCACCGACGACGAGGCCGCAGTCGCCGTGCGGGGCCCAGCGCTCGGCCACCATGCGGGCCACCCGCACGTACAGCGGCTCGCCGTCGACGCTCAGGTCCTGGACGTCGTTGCTCCCCGGGTTGCTCGTGCGGCACAGCGCGAGGACCCCGCCCTGGCGCAGGAACGGCTCGGCGGCGTCGGTCCCGAGGTACGGGTTGACGGTCACGGCGTCGGCCCCGTAGCGACCGAACGCCTCCACGGCGTACTGCTCGGCGGTCGAACCGACGTCGCCGCGCTTGGCGTCGAGGACCAGTACGACGTGCGGGTAGCGGTCGCGGATGTACGTGCACAGCGCTTCGAGCTGCGGCTCGGCCCGCTGCGCCGCGAAGTGGGCGAACTGCGGCTTGAAGGCGCACACGAGATCGGCGGTGGCGTCGACGATCGCCCGGCAGAAGCGCAACGCGGCGTCCGGCGCACCCTGGAGCGGCGCCGGCATGCGGGCTGGATCGGGGTCCAGCCCGACGCACAGCATCGAGCCGGAGGCCGCCCATCCGAGGGCGAGCCGTTCGTGGAACCCCAACGGGGTCACTCGGCAGAGGCCGAGCCGCCAGGCGAGGCCTCAATCATCACGGCCTGCTTCTTCGGCTGCGCCAGCAGCCGAAGGCAACCGTTGCGCAGTGAGCTGTTCGACCTCACCGCAATCACTCGGCCAGGCTGATCGCCGCCGTCGGGCAGAGGTCGGCGGCCTCGCGCACCCGGTCGTGCAACTCGGGCCCCGGCTCGTCCTGCAGGACGTACAGGAAGCCGTCGGCGCGGACCTCGAACACCTCCGGGCACACCTGCATGCAGGCGCCGGTGGAGGCGCACACGTCGTAGTCGACGACGACCTTCACGACTGACCTGCACCCTTGGCGGCCCGGAAGCCGTCGGCCTCGGCCGCCACGGCGTCGACGTAGCAGCGCTCGGGGCGGGTGCGTTCGTAGAACCGCCCGCCGGGCACGTGGTAGATGCCCGATTGGGCGTTGCCCTTGACCGGGTGGCTCGCCGGGCAGGCGCCGTCGACGGGCTCGACCCAGCCCGTGCCGGTGGCGCTCGGCTCGGCGGGCAGGGTGGTCGAGGCGGGGGTTGAGGTCGGCTGCAGCGGGGGCCAGGTCGGGGCCGAGGTGCCGCTGGATGGGAGCGGCTGGTGACGGCTCTTGGCTCGGGCCTGCAGCGCGGCGGCCACGCTGCCGGTCACCGCGCCGAGGAACATGAACCGCTTGATCCGTCGCAACCTCCGGCGAAATCCCACGAGCCGGCATCGTAGATCGGCTGGTCGGCGTCCGAGGTCGTGCGCCGCGGATCACCCGTCGCGGCGAGATGTCCGAGGACGAACGGGGTCGGTGACGTCGACGGTGCGCCGGCGGCCGGCGTGCCGGCGCAGCTCCGTGGCGCGGTCTTGGGCGAGCTGACGGGTGAGTTCGAGGCTCATCGGGTTCATGGTGTGTCCTTTCGGGTCGGGCAGTCGGCGCGGCGGGCGCCGGTGGTGATGGCGATGTCGCCGCTCACGGTCTGGATGGCGAGCTCGAGGGTCTGCTCGGACGGGATCTCGTTCGTCGGGGGATCGAGGGTCGAGTGGACGTCGCCGCTGAGCGTGTTGACGTCGAGCCAGACGGCCATGCCGGGAACGACGCTCGTACGGACGTCGCCGGAGACACCGGTGATGGACGTGCGGCCGGCGCAGATCCCGTCGACGCAGACGTCGCCCGACGCGGTGCGGATGGTGGCCGACCTCCCCGCGGCGTCGATCGTGACGTCGCCGGACGCGGTCTTGACCTCGGCATCGCCGGCGACTGCGCCGAGACGGATGTCGCCCGACGCCGACTGCGCCCAGACGTCACCGCCGCAGACGTCGACGTGAAGGTCGCCACTGGCGGCGTTGCTGCGCAGGTTGCCGTCGACCTCGCCGAGCGACACGTCACCGGAGCTCGAGCTCACCCGAGCGTCGCCCAGCCGACCGCGGCAACGGACGTCGGCCGAGCGCACCGACGCTTCCAGCTTCGAGCCCTCCGGGGCGGAGATCCTGGCAACGATCTCGGGGGTCCGGCGCAGGAAGCCCGATCGCCGGCCGCTGGGCACGTGCACCGCGACGGTGTCGCCGCGATGGGTGATCTGGGTCTGCTCGATGAGGGCGATGGCGTCGGCGTCGTCGGCGCGGGCCGGGACGAGCTCGACCTCCGTGCGGTCCGTGGTCGTCGCGGTGATGTCGATGGACCCGGCGCCGATCTCGACGGAGAGCGTCACGGGTTCGGGGGTGGGGAACGA
>JACCUL010000029.1 GCA_013811855.1 Acidimicrobiia bacterium | reverse complement strand
GCGATGGTGCCCTCGCCGTGCTCGCCGACGCCGCCGAGGGTCGCGTCGACTGCCTCGTGCTGCTCGGCGCCGATCCGCTCGCCGACTGCCCCGACGCCGACCTGGCCCGCCGGGGCCTGGCCGGGGCCCGTTCGATCATCGCCGTCGACACGTTCCGCACCGGCTCGACGGAGCAGGCCGACGTCGTGCTGGCGGCCGCGGCGTTCGGCGAGAAGGCCGGCACCACGACGAACCTCGAAGGGCGCGTCAGCGGCGTGGCCCGCAAGGTGACCCCGGCCGGGACGTCGCGCCCGGACTGGATGATCGCCGTCGAGCTGGCCGACCTTCTCGGTCACCAGGACGTGGCTGCCGAGCTGTCGTCCGTCGACGCCGTCACCACCGCCATCGCCGCCACCGTCCCCGGCTATGCGGCCGCCACGGTGCTGGGCGTGGCCGCCGATCGAGACGGCGTCCTGGCCGTCCCGCCGGGCTCGGGCGCGCCGCTCGAAGCCGGGAACGTGACCGTGGCCGATCGCAACCGCTACGACTACCGGGTGGTGATGTCCCGCCGCCTCTACGACCGGGCCGCCGGCACGGCCATGTCGCCGTCGCTGGCGCCGCTGGCCCCGTCCAGCGCGGCGCGCGTCAACCCGCTCGACCTCGACCGCATCGGCGTCGCCGACGGCGCCGAGGTCCAGGTCATCGGCACCCGCGGCGCGGTGGTCCTGCCGCTCGCCGCCGACTCCGCCGTGCCGCGCGGGACACTGGCCGTGACGTTCAACGTGGCCGGCTCGGCCCTGGCTGACATCATCGATGCCACCGCCCCCGCCACCGACGTCAGGGTCGAAAGGTTGTGACGGGGGTGTTGGCGATCGACCCGTTGCTGTTCGGCGAGCTGAAGTGGATGCCGCTCGTCATCGTCGCCCTGAAGGTGCTCGTGATCTTCGTCGTGGGGCTCGTCGGCACGATGTTCATGGTCTGGTTCGAGCGCAAGGTCATCGCCGGGATGCAGAACCGCATCGGTCCGAACAAGGCCGGGCCGTTCGGCATCCTCCAGACGCTGGCCGACGGCGTCAAGCTGTTCTTCAAGGAGGACCTGCTGCCTGACCGGGCCGACCGGTTCGTCTTCCGGCTGGCGCCGTTCCTGGCCTTCGTCCCGGCGTTCCTCGTGTGGGCCGTCCTCCCGCTCGGGGGTGACTATCGCGACGGCAACCGCGGGCTCGTCGAGTGGTTCGGACACGCCACCCGCGTGCAGCTCGCCGACCCGCCGGTCGGCATCCTGCTGGTGCTGGCCTTGTCGTCGATCGCCGTGTACGGCATCATGCTCGCCGGCTGGTCGTCGGGCTCGAAGTACCCGCTGCTCGGCGCGGTGCGGGCGACCGCGCAGATGGTCAGCTACGAGGCTGCGCTCGGGCTCAGCCTGGCGGCCGTGCTCTTGACGAGCGGCAGCCTGTCCACGGTCGGCATCGTGGGGACGCAAGATTCGCTGTCCAACTGGAACGTCGTCGCCACCGGCGTCGTCCCGTTCGTCATCTTCGTCATCGCCGCCACGGCCGAGCTGAACCGCCCACCGTTCGATCTCGTCGAGGCCGAACAGGAGCTCGTCGGCGGGTTCAACACCGAGTACTCGAGCCTCCGCTTCGCGCTGTTCTTCCTGGCCGAGTTCATGAACACGATCACGATGAGCGGCGTGATCGTGACGCTGTTCCTCGGCGGGCCCCAGCCGCTGGCGATCGGCGACTGGACGGCCGACATCCCGCTCGTCGGCAACGGGCTCGAGGGCACGATCTGGTTCCTGCTCAAGCTGCTGTTGTTCCTCTACATCTACGTGTGGTTCCGAGCCACCCTGCCGCGGCTGCGCTACGACCAGCTGATGGACCTCGGCTGGAAGGTGCTCATCCCGATCTCGCTCGGGTGGTTCCTGCTGTTGGCCGCCCTGCGCCTCGGACGGGACGAGGACTGGAACGTGTGGTTGGTCGCCGGCGTTAGCGTCGCCGGGCTCCTGGTGGCGGCGGTGGTCATGTTCGGTGCCATGAAGGTCAGCGGCCGCAATCGGCAGCAGGGGGCGGTGTACTGATGGGTTACCTCGAAGGCTTCGGCGTCACGCTGCGCCAGCACCGGCTGTTCGGCGGCAAGCGGGTCACGCAGTCGTACTCCGGCGGTCGGGTCGCCAAGAAGAAGCGGCGCGGGAAGGACCAGCAGGTCGAGGAGCTGGAGCCGGCCGACCTGCGCGACGACGACAAGGCGGCGAAGCCGGCCCGCCTGCACGGTCGACACGTCCTCAACCGCTACGAGGACGGCATGGAGAAGTGCATCGGGTGCGAGCTGTGCGCCGGCGTGTGCCCCGCCAAGTGCATCTACGTCCGCGGGGCCGACAACGACCCCGAGAACCCGACGGCGCCGGGGGAGCGCTT
Source organism: Acidimicrobiia bacterium (assembly GCA_013811855.1). Classification (GTDB taxonomy): domain Bacteria; phylum Actinomycetota; class Acidimicrobiia; order Acidimicrobiales; family Ilumatobacteraceae; genus JALZMG01. The sequence goes on along the minus strand of JACCUL010000029.1, from coordinate 2,410 downwards.
CGGGTTCGTCTACGAGATCAACTACCTGCGCTGCATCCACTGCGACCTGTGCGTCGAGGCCTGCCCGACCGAGGCCATCACGGAGTCGAAGCTGTTCGAGTTCTCGTTCACGAACCGGCGCGACGCCATCTACACCAAGGACGAGCTCCTCGTCGACGACGCCGGCCGGCCCCAGCGCCTGCCGTGGGAGGACTGGCGCGAGGGGGAGGACGCCGACACGAGTGGGTGGGTGCGGGCCACGGCGTCGTCCGGCGACGCCGGTTTCGTCGGCCAGGTCGGCTGGAGCGCCGAGCTCGGCCACGGGATCCGTGAGCCCGAGAGCCCAGCGCCGTGAACGAGCGTTCCAACCCGTGCCAGATCCCGACCGCTTCGGCCCCCGTCGGTGAGCGAGGCAATTAGGCAATGCAGCTCGTGGTGTTTGTCATTGCGTCGTTGATGGTGCTGGTCGGGGCCGTCGGCGTGGTGTTGCGACGGCACCCGGTGCACGCCGCGCTGAGCCTGGTGTTGACGCTGTTCGGGGTGGCCGTGCACTTCGTCGCCCAGGAAGCCCACTTCCTGGCCGCCGTGCAGGTGATCGTCTACGCCGGCGCGATCGTCGTGCTGTTCCTGTTCGTGATCATGCTGCTCGGCGTCGACTCGGCCGACGACCTGCGCATCGAGCGGTTGCCGATCCAGCGGCCGCTGGCGGCCGTGATGGGTGTCGGCATCGTGGGGCTGCTCATCGCCGCCGTGGTCGCCACCCGCGGGAGCGAGCCGCTGCAGGCCGGCGCCGGCATCAATGTCGCCGGCGTCGGGATCGACGACGCCGTGGCCGGGCACGACGCCAACATCACCCAGCTCGCCGGGAACCTCTTCGCCGACTACGTGTTCGCCTTCGAGCTGACCTCGGTGCTGCTGATCGTCGCCGTCGCCGGCACGGTCGTGCTGACCCGTCGCGAGAAACCGCCGTCGGAAGAGGACGCGCCGTGATCGCCGACGTCGTGCCGACCCCGACGTGGTACCTCGTGCTGGCCGCCGTGCTGTTCGGGATCGGGGCCGTCGGCGTCCTCGTGCGGCGCAACCCGCTGGTGCTGTTCATGTGCATCGAGTTGATGCTCAACGCCGTCAACCTCAGCTTCGTCGCCCTCTCCCGCAAGCTCGGCGACATCGGTGGCCAGACGGCGGTGTTCTTCGTGCTCGTGGTGGCGGCGGCCGAGGTCGTCGTCGGCCTCGGCATCATCGTCTCCATCATCCGCCGCCGCCCCGGCGCCACCGCCGACGACCTGGCGACGTTGAAGGGCTGACCCAGACCGTGTTTGTGTCACCGCAAGTTTCGTCATGCGTCGGTTGCGGTGACACAAACCTGGCGGCGCGGCATGCGTGACGTCGTCTGGCTGATCCCAGCGCTGCCGCTGGCCGGGTTCGTGCTGATCCTGCTGTTCGGGCGCCGGCTCGGCGACCCGAGGGCCGGGGTCCTGGCCACGGCGATGGTCGGCGGCTCGTTCGTCGTATCGGCCGGCATCTTCCTCGACCTGCTCGGCGACCCGGCCGAGGAGCGCCAGCATGTCGTGACGCTGTTCGAGTGGCTGCCCGTCGGCACGCTGCACATCGACATGGCCTTCCTGGCCGATCCGCTGAGCGTGACGATGTGCCTGTTCGTCACCGGCATCGGGGCGCTGATCCATCTCTACGCCGTCGGCTACATGCACGGCGACCCGAAGTTCTCCAAGTTCTTCCTGTACCTCAACCTGTTCGCCTTCTCGATGCTGATGCTCGTGCTCGGCGAGAACCTGCTCGTCACGTTCCTCGGCTGGGAGGGCGTCGGGACGTGCTCGTACCTCCTCATCTCGTTCTGGCACACCAGGGAGTCGGCGGCCACGGCCGGGAAGAAGGCGTTCGTCACCAACCGCGTCGGTGACTTCGGCTTCATGCTGGCGATGTTCCTGGCCTTCCAGGCCGTCGGGTCGGTCAGCTACGAGGTCGTCAACGGCGCCGCCGAGGGTGGCGGGCTCGCCACCACCACGGCGACGGCGATCGCTGCGCTGCTGTTCCTCGGGGCCATCGGCAAGAGCGCCCAGCTGCCGCTGTACTTCTGGCTGCCGGACGCGATGGAGGGCCCGACGCCGGTGTCGGCCCTGATCCACGCGGCCACGATGGTCACGGCCGGCGTGTTCCTGATGGTGCGCGTGAGCCCGCTGCTCGCCGTGTCCGCCGACTGGCTGCCGACGACGGTGGCTTGGATCGGTGTGGTCACCGCCCTGTTCGCGGCCACCGTCGCCGTGGCCCAGAACGACATCAAGAAGGTGCTGGCGTACTCGACGGTCAGCCAGCTCGGGTACATGTTCCTGGCCATCGGCACCGGCGCGTACGTGGCCGCCATCTTCCACGTCGTCACGCACGCCTTCTTCAAGGCCCTGCTGTTCCTCGGGTC
>JACCUL010000006.1 GCA_013811855.1 Acidimicrobiia bacterium | reverse complement strand
GCGCGCCGCCGGGGCCGGCATCGATCCACGCGTCGATCGCCGCGCGTTCGGCGTCCAGATCGGCGGCGCCGGTGTCGATCGTGCGGTAGTCGGCCGGCCGGGCGCCGTCGACGAACGATGTCCGCAGCACACGGTCGCACGACGCCGGCTCGTCTGGCGGCAAATCGCCGAACTCGTCGAGCAGCAGAATGCTCGTGGCGCCGAAGCCGGCACCCGCGGCGACGGCGGCGGCGTACGCCGGCCGCGGGGTCGATCCCGTGGCCAGGCACATCCGCAACGCTGGACGATCGGCGACCCGTTGCACCAGCGCCCCCGCCACCGCCTCAGCCCACGCTGACCCGGAGGGGTGGATGGAGCGTTCCACGCCGGCGCTCAGACGATGCGGTCGACGAACTCGCCGGAGCCGGGGTCCTTGAGGATCAGCTTGCGGCGGCGGTCGGGGAGGTGCTCCTCCTTGATCACGGTCAGCCCGTCCTCGGTCCGCCCTGGCCGGCTGAGGCGTTCGGTGGTCCCGCCCCGCCACTCGACGTCGACCGGCTCCCACTGGCGCGAGTCGGAAGAACGGAAGCAGGCGTCCATCACGGCGTTGACGACGTATCCGTCGTAGAACGTCTCGCGCGGTTCGGTGCCGGCGTCGATCGAGTCGAACATGTCCGTGAACATGTCGACGTAGCCGAGCTCGACGACTTCGTCGCCGACCGGGAACACCCAGCCGCTCTCGGTCTCGGCCTTCTCGGCCACGTAGCCGCCGTCGCCGCTCGAGAACATCTCGAACCCTGTGCGCAGGAAATGGTTCGTCCAGATGGTGCCGTCGGTGCCCGCCACCTCGTCGCGCAGGTCCATGCCGCCGCGGAACGTCCAGCTGACCTCGAACTGGCCGATGGCGCCACTCTCGAAGCGCACGAGTGCGATGGCGTTGTCCTCGGCCTCGATCGGGTGGACGAGCGTGTCCTTCCAGCACATCACCTCGACGGGACGGTTGCCCTTGCCGACGTACGAGCGGATGATCTCGATGCAGTGGCAGCCGAGGTCGACGATGCAGCCGCCGCCGGCCTGGGCGGCGTCCCAGAACCAGGCGCTGTGCGGGCCGGGATGGGTCTCCCGGCTGCGCACCCACATCACGTCGCCGATGGCGCCGCTGCGCACGGCGGCCAGCGCCTTCAACGTCTTCGGCGTGTAGACGAGATCCTCGAGGTAGCCGCCGAACACCCCGGCCGACTCGAGGGTGTCGAGGATCCGCTTGGCCTCCTCGGCCGTGCGGCCGAGCGGCTTGGTGCACAGCACGGCCTTGCCGGCGGCGGCGGCGGTGGCGATCGCCTCCTCGTGCAGGTGGTTGGGCAGGCCGACCACGACGGCGTCGACATCGGGGTGGCCGACGGCATCCGCGACGCTCGTCGTGGCGTGCGGGACGCCCCACCGCTCCTGGAATGCCGTGCCGCGCTCCTCCGACCGGGAGTACACGACCTCGACGCGATCCCGACCCCGCTGCCCGTGGAGCGTCATCGTGTAGAAGTCCCCGATCAGGCCCGTCCCGAGCATGGCGACGCGATGCGTGGTGGGTCCGGCGGTGGCCGCGCTCACGTTGATCATTCAAACACAGGCCGCCCGCTGACATCTGGGTGCAGATCGTCTCGAATCCGAGACGCTGGCGCGCCCAGATCAGCTCGTGAGACGTTCCGCGCCCAGATCGGTGGGGGCGCGGGAACCGAGCTCGTCGCGTTCCTGGCTGAGCACGCCGCCGAGGACGAGGGCGATGCCGCCGATCTCGAGCGCACTCGGGCGTTGGTCGAGGGCGACGAAGCCGACGACGGTGGCCGTGACCGGCAGTAGCGCCAGCAGCAGCGAGAACCGGCGGATGGGGATGCGCCGCAGCACGTGCTGGTCGATGCCGTAGGCGATGGCGTTGGAGCACACCCCGACGAGGAGGCACGCCGCCAGCAGCCGCGGTGACAGCCACACCGGTCCGCTCCACGGCGCGCCGATCGGCGTCAGCGCGAGCGCGCCGATGGCGAGCCCGACACCGAGCCCGGTCAACCCCTGACCGCCCAGGGCGACGCGCGCCCCGACGACGATGTACGCCGCCCACAGCGCCGACGCCCCGAGGATGAACAGCAGGCCGACGGTGTTGCCGCCGATCTCGATGCCGCCGAGCACGGCCACGCCGGTGCCGGCGAGCGCCAACGCGAACGCGTTGCGGCGGGTGCGCGTCATGGCGGCGGCGACGACGATCGGTCCGATGAACTCGATGGCCACGCTCTTGCCCAGGTCGGTGCGGTCGATGGCGAGGTAGAAGCACGTGTTCATCCCGGCCGTGGCAAGGCCGAAGACGGCCGCCGCGCCGAGCTGGCGGCGGGTCCACGAGCGCCACCCTCCGCCGGCCACGGCGAGCACGGCGATCGCCGCCCCGATCAGCCGGAACCAGGCGACAGTCTGGGGTTCGACCTCGTCGAAGAGGACGACGGCGATGGTCGCGCCGGCGTACTGGAAGATCGCCGACAGGACGAAGAGCGCTTCGGGCGACGCGGTGTCGAGGACGTGGCCGGTGTGCCGGCCGAAAGAGGTCGAGCTCAGTCGAAGAGCTCGGGGTCGGTGCGGCAGATCTCCTGCCACAGCGGCTGGAAGCTGAACCAGCCGGCCAGCGGGAAGCCGGTCTGGCGCGCCGTGTACGAGGCGTACTCGTCGGGGATCAGCTTCGGCTCCCCGGCGGCCATGGCCATCAGCTGGGCCTGGCAGGAGCGCTCCATCGACACGAACCAGTACACGGCCTCGTCGACGGTCTCGCCGACCGTGAACAGCCCGTGGTTCTGATGGATCGCCGCCTTGCCACTCGGGAAGGCGGCGGCGAGCTGCTTGCCGGCCTCGATCTCGAACACGACGGCGCCGCCCTGATCGGCGATGACGGTGTGGTCCTCGTAGAACATGCAGGCGTCCTGGGTCAGCGGCGCCAGCGGGATGCCGAGCGACGAGAACGACTTGCCGTACGGCGAGTGCGAGTGGGCGGCGGCGACGACGTCGGGCCGGGCCTGGTGGATCGCCGAATGGATGACGAACGCGGCCCGGTTGACGGGTTGGTCGCCGTAGACGACGTCGCCGTGGTGGTTGACGAGGATCAGGTCGCTGACCCGCATGTGCCGGAAGCTGAGGCCGAACGGGTTGACCCAGAAGTGGTCCGGGAACTCCGGGTCTCGCACGGTGATGTGGCCTGCGACGCCCTCACCGAACCCGAAGCGCCCGAAGATGCGCAGCGCCCCGGCCAGCTTCTGCTTGCGGTGGGTCCGTTCCTCCTCGACCGTGTCGAACGTCGGCGGACCGGTCAGCGACACCTGTTTGGCCGTGAGCGGGACGCCGTCGATCGTCGGGACACCGTCCTGCGGGGTCTGGCCCGACGGCTGGGTGATGAACGACTCCACGGCGACGGCCATGGTGACCGAGGCTATCCGTGGCCGCTCGCGCGACGATCAGCCACGATGAACCGCCACCTCAGCCCCGACGGTGTCGCGCCGCCGGCCGCGGTATACGCGCTGGCCGTGCTGGCGGAGGCACCGCCGCGGATGCTGCACACGTCGGGCATCGTGCCGACCCGACCCGACCCGACCGGTCGGGACCGTGCCGGCGACGATCACGGAGCAGGCGGGCGTCGTCTGGGCGTCCGTCGGCGCGCTGCTGATCGAGGCCGAGATGGAGATCGCCGACATCGTGTCCGTGACGACCTACGTGGTGCCCGGCCAACCGTTGGCCGACGTGATGCGGGTCCGGGACGAGTTCATGGCTGGTCACCTGGCGGCGTCGACGCTGGTCACTGTCGCCGCCCTGGCCCGCCCCGGGTGGTTCGTCGAGATCGCCGTCGTCGCCGCCCGCCCATGATCTTCGGCGGCCGGCTGGCCGTCGTGGCCGCGGCGATCCTGTTCGGCACGACGGGCACGGCGCGCGACCTTGGACCCGACACCGCGACGTCTGATTGATACTGGGGGTAGGCGTTGCGGCTGTCCCGTACCGTCGAGAGATCCTGGCGTCTGGCTCACGAACCGTCTGCCGGTCGTGTGCGGCTTGGCTTCCGAACGAGGTGCCAGCGTCAGGGTGTCGCCGTGGTGTGGCTCGAAAGAGGCGCGAGCGCCGAACCCTGGAATCAGACATGCCCATCGCGGTCTCCACCTCATCGAAGCGAAGGA
>JACCUL010000528.1 GCA_013811855.1 Acidimicrobiia bacterium | reverse complement strand
GGCGGCGCCAGTTCGGGGGGTTGGAGGTGTCGTCAGGGCACCGTCGTGGTCATGTCCATTTCGCTGTCCATCGTGCTGTCCATGGTGCTGTCCATGGTGCTGTCCATGGTGCTGTCCTCGGTCGGATCGTCAACTGGGTTGTCATCGTCGTCACCACAGGCCACGGCCAGGGAGGTGATGGCGAGGGCGGCAATCACTGCCGTACCGGTCCGCTTGAAGCTCATCTGCAGTTCCTTTCGAGGTGGGTCACGCTGCTGTTCGCCCGACGTAACACGGTACCCGACCAAACCGTCACAGAAACGTCACACTTACCAGCAGCGAGGGCTCGTCGTGTCAGCTGCAGCCGCTGGTGCTGCCGCAGCTCGGGCAGGCGTGGCAGGAGCCGGCGGGGATCATCGCCACCCCGCACTGCATGCACATCGGCGCGTCGTGGCGGCGGATCACGCCGGCGGCAGGGGTGTTGTCCTCCGGGGTGGGCGCCAGCGAACCGAGCTCCATCTGGTCGGCCAGCTCACCGGCCGAGGGCACCGACTTGGGGTCGGCGACGATCTCGGTCCCGGTCGAGGTCTCGATGACCGACTCCTCGACGCCCGGCAGCGTCGGCTGCTTGCGCTCGTCGATGGTGAAGATGCCGAGCTCGGCCCGCTCGTCGTAGCTCAAGTACTCGAGCGCCATGCGGCGGAACAGGTAATCCATGATCGAGCTGGCGAAACGGATGTCCGGGTCGTCGGTCATGCCGGCAGGCTCGAAGCGCATGTTCGTGAACGCCTCGACGAACGCCCGCAGCGGCACGCCGTACTGGAGCCCGTAGGAGATCGACTTGGCGAAGGCATCCATGATCCCGGACAGGGTCGAGCCCTGCTTGGACACGGTGAGGAACATCTCGCCCGGCCGGCCGTCGTCGTACTCGCCGATGGTCGCGAATCCCTTGCAGTCGGCGACGCGGAACTCGAACGTGCGGCCCCGGCGGCTGCGCGGCAGCTTCTGGCGAACGGGCCGGTGGACGAACTTCTCGACGAGCTTCTCCACCGTGGCCGTCACCACCTCGGGGGCCGCGGCGCTCACGTCGCCCTTCTTGGCCGTGGAGAGCGGCTGGGCCACCTTGCAGTTGTCTCGGTAAATGGCGACGGCCTTGAGTCCGAGCTCCCACGAGAGCTGGTGCAGCGCCTCGACGTCCTCGACCTTCGCCTCCTGGGGCATGTTGACGGTCTTCGAGATGGCGCCTGAGAGGAACGGCTGCACGGCCCCCATCATCCGCACGTGCCCCTCGTAGTGGATCGTGTTGTCGCCCATCGAGCAGGCGAATACGGCCAGGTGCTCGGGCGACAGGTGCGGCGCCCCGATGATCGACTTCTCGGTGTCGATGTAGGCGATGATCTCGTCGACCTGCTCGGGCCGGTAGCCGAGGCGGGTCAGCGCCCGCGGGATGGTCTGGTTGACGATGGACATCGTCCCGCCACCGACCAGCTTCTTCATCTTCACGAGTCCGAGATCAGGCTCGATGCCGGTGGTATCACAGTCCATCATCAGAGCGATGGTGCCGGTCGGAGCCAAGACCGAGGATTGGGAATTGCGCACCCCGAACTCCTCACCGTCCCGAACCGCGCATTCCCACGCGTGTTGCCCGGCCTCGAGCAGATCGGCCGGAGCCATCTCGGCGCCGTCGATCCCGTAGCTGGCGTCACGATGCATGCGCAGGACGCGCAGCATGTGCTCCTCGTTCTCGGCGAAGCCGGCGAACGCACCCATCCGGCTGGCCGTGCGGGCGCTCGTGGCGTACGCGTGCCCCGTGAGGAGGGACGTGATGGCCGCGGCCCATGCTCGCCCCTCGGGCGAGTCATAGGGCAGGCCCAGCGCCATCAGCAGGGCGCCGAGGTTGGCGTAGCCGATCCCGAGCTGGCGGAAGTCCCGGCTCGTCTGGGCGATCTTCTCCGTCGGGTAGTCGGCCCGCCCGACGAGGATCTCCTGGGCCGTGAAGACCATGTCGATCGTGTGCCGGAACGCGTCGACGTCGAATCGACCGTCGGTATCCAGGTATTTCAACAAGTTGATCGAGGCGAGATTGCAGGCGCTGTTGTCGAGGTGCATGTATTCGGAGCAGGGGTTGCTGGCATTGATGCGACCGGTGGTGGCGGCCGTGTGCCAACGGTTGATCGTGGTGTCGAACTGCAGGCCGGGGTCGGCGCACTCCCACGCCGCCTGGGCGATCTGGCGCCACAGGTCGCGGGCTTTCATCGACCGCAGCACCTCGCCCGTGGTGACGCCGACGAGGGCCCAGTCGGCGTCGTCGATCACAGCCTGCATGAACTCGTCCGTCACGCGGACGGAGTTGTTGGCGTTCTGGTACTGCACGGAGAACGAGTCGCGACCGTCGAGGTCCATGTCGAACCCGTTGTCGCGCAGCACCCGGGCCTTGCGCTCCTCGCGCACCTTGCACCAGATGAACTCCTCGACATCGGGGTGGTCGGCGTCGAGGATGACCATCTTGGCGGCGCGGCGGGTCTTGCCGCCGGACTTGATCGTCCCCGCCGAGGCGTCGGCGCCGCGCATGAAGCTCACCGGTCCGGAGGCCGTCCCGCCGCCCTGCAGCAGCTCTTGGCTGGAGCGGATCCTCGACAGGTTGATCCCGGAGCCGGAGCCACCCTTGAAGATGATCCCCTCCTCCCGGTACCAGTTGAGGATCGAGTCCATCGTGTCGTCGACCGAGAGGATGAAGCACGCCGACGCCTGCTTCGGAACGCCCTCGACACCGATGTTGAACCAGACCGGGCTGTTGAACGCCGCCCGCTGGGTGACGAGGATGTACTTCAGCTCGTCGCCGAAGGCCTGGGCCTCGTCCTCGTCGACGAAGTAGCCGCCCTCGCGACCCCACGTCGCGATGGTGTCGACGACGCGGTCGACGACCTGGCGCAGCGACCGCTCCCGCTCGGGCGCGCCGAGCGGGCCCCGGAAGTACTTCTGGGCGACGATGTTGGTGGCGTTGACGGACCAGCCGACGGGGAACTCGACGCCGAGCTGCTCGAAGGCGACGGTGCCGTCCTTCCAGTTGGAGATCCGGGCGTCCCGGCGCTCCCACACCACCTCGTCGTACGGGTCCACGCCCGGCGAGGTGAAGAGTCGGTCGAGGCCGATCGCGAGTCGTTCTGGCGCCAGGGACATATGGGACCTCTGTTCAACACTCGATGTTCGTGGGCTGTTCCCGAGCGGGCTGACACCGGCGACTGGCCGGCCCCGAGGAGACCACAACATCTGGTGGCTGGAGTCCCCGACCCGCCTCCACACCCACGAGGGGTTGTGGAGGGAAGACAGATTACACCACTGTAGTTACGGGCCTGTCAAGAGACCACCTGTGACGTGCGCCACACGCATCGGCCGTCCGCTCAGGGCCCGGACGGCTGGCGGTGCGACATCACAGGTTCAGGACCCCCACAGCCCCACGCCTCCGCCATGGTCCGGTTTCGGCTAACGATCCGCGTGTCGCACCGCAGCCGACACCAACGGACAACCTAGAGACTCGAACCTGTGGGTCGATAGGGGAACAACCTGTGAATTTCGCGGGGACGAACGGGGGATGAACGCACGATGACGCGTTCACGCCGGCACCACCGACACGGGGATGCCGTTCAACACGCTGGTCCCCGACAGCGGATCGAGCGCCTCGTCGTCGGTCAGCACGTTGCTGTTGACGCCCGACCGCTCGGCGGCCACCCGCAGTCGGGTCCCCGGCTGCCCGTGCCCCCACCCGTGGGGCAGGCTGACCACACCGGGACGGATGTCGTCGGTGACCTCGATCGGGGCGACCAGCCACGTCGTCGTGGCCCCGAAGGCCACCGTGGTCGTACCGATCCGGCCGTATACAGCGGCCGACGGCGCGGCCGCGAGGTCCGCGGCGAGGCGGCGGATCGTGGCTGCGCCGATGCCGGTGCGGGGACTCGACGGCCTCGGGCGTGTACGGCGCCGCGGCCGCCCGGACCCTCGTCGAGCCCGACGAGGTGGGCCGCCACGTGCGGCCCGGGGTCGGCGGCGCCGGTGGCGAACAGCTCATTGACGATCGCCATGAGCAGGAACACATCGGTGCCGGGGCGCACCGCCAACCACTCGTCGGCCGCCTGCGCCGTCTTCGTGCGCCGCGGGTCGATGACCACGACGCGGCCACCCCGCTCGCGGATGGCCTGCAACCGTCCGGGCCAGTCGAGGGCCGTGCACAGGCTGCCGTTGGACTCGAACGGGTTGGCGCCGATCACGACACGCAAGTCGGTGCGGTCGATGTCGGGGACCGGCACGGCCGTCGGGCTGCCGAAGAGGTACCGGCCACGACGTGGCGGGGCATCTGGTCGACGGTCGAGGCGCTGAACACCGCCCGCGTGCCGATCGACCTGATCATCGCACTCCCGTGGGTGAGGAACGAAAGGTTGTGGGCGTTGGGGTTGCCGACGTAGACGCCGATCGCCTCCGGGCCGTGCTGCTCGACGACGGCGCCGAGACGGCGCGCCACCTCAGCCCAGGCGTCGTCCCAGCTCACCTCGACGTGCACACCGTCGCGCTTGACCAGTGGCCGGCGCAGGCGGTCGGGATCGTCGTGGAGCTGCCGCAGCGTGGAGCCCTTCGGGCAGATGAAGCCGTGCGAGAACACGTCGGCCCGGTCACCGCGGATGCGCGTGACCTCCTCGGTCCCGTTCGATCGTGCCGTCACGGTCAGCTCCAGCCCGCACGAGGCCTCGCACAACGGGCAGGTCCGGTACGCGGTGCGCACACCTGTCTCCCGGGCAGGTGACGCTTCGATGGTGGCGGACGACATGTCATCATCATGACCGTGCGGCAACTGGTCCCCGAAGCCCTGCCGACCGTCGACCTCGACGATCGCTACGGCGGTCCGCGGCCCCGCGTCGAGGGCCGGCCGTGGGTCGGCATCTGCATGATCGCCAGCCTCGACGGGTCGACCGTCGTCGACGGGCGCTCGGGTGGCCTGTCCAACCCCGACGACGTGGCCGTACTCGGCGCGTTGCGACGCGCCGCCGACGTGGTGCTCGTCGGTGCCGGGACCATCCGGGCCGAGGGCTACGGGCCGCCGAAGCACCTCGGTGTGCGCATCGGCGTCGTCACCGCGACCGGCGATGTGGACGTCGCCGGCCCGTTGTTCACGAGCGGCGCCGGGTTCGTCGTGATGCCCGAGGACGGGCCGCGACTGCCCGATGGTCCCGGCGGGCCGGTCGAGGTGCTCCGGGCCGGTACGGGACGCGTCGACGTCGCCGGCGCGCTCGCCGGGCTCGGTCGCATCGTCGACGATCCGGCGTTCGTCCAGGTGGAGGGCGGGCCACGCCTGAACGCCTCGTTCATCGACGCCGGCCTCGTCGACGAGCTCAACCTGACGGTGTCGCCGCGCCTCGTGGGCGGTGGCGGGCCGCGACTGACGGTGGGCGCCGAGTCGACGTTGCTCGGCTTCGAGCTGGCCCACCTGCTGGTGGACGAACGGTCGTTCCTCTACACCCGCTGGATCACGGCGGCGGGCTGAGCTCACCGGCGTCGGCGTGCAACTTGGTCAAGAGCTCGATCTCGCGGTGGAAGTCGGCGGCGGCGTCGAAGTTCTTGTACACGCTGGCGAAGCGCAGGTAGGCCACCTCGTCGACGGTCCGTAGGTGGTCGAGCACGGCGACGCCGATCTGGCCCGTGGTGACCTCCGAACCGCCGAGCCGGAGGGCGTCCTCGACGGCTTCGGCGATCTGCCCGAGCTGCTCGGCGCCGATCTGACGGCCCTTGGACGCGGCGACCATGCCGGCCACGATCTTGGTGCGGTCGAACAGCTCGGACCGTCCGTCGCTCTTGCGGACGGTCAGTGGGATCTCGTCGACGCGCTCGAAGGTCGTGAATCGGTGCCCGCACGACAGGCACTGGCGGCGGCGGCGGATGGCGGCGCCCTCCTCGGCGAGCCGGGAGTCGACGACCTTCGTGTCGTCGGCGTGGCAGACCGGGCAATGCACCCGGGCGACGCTAGTGCCGCGGCGTCACGGGAGCCGGACGAGCTGGCCGGCCTCGATGGCGGTCGTGTCGCCGTTGCGCTCGACGAGGGCGTCGATGTACCGGTCGAGGTCGACCGTGGCGTGGTGGGCGACGGCGATCGACCAGAGGGTGTCACCTGGTTCGGCGCGGACACCCGTCGGGCTCGGCGCGCCTGTCCCGGCCCCGGCGGCGGAGGCAGGAACGCCGCCGGGACCGGTCAGGACACCATGGACGCCGAGGCCGGCGAGGGCGAGGACGACGGCGACGACCGCCGTGGCGAGGAGGCGGCGGCGGCGGTAGGTCGACGCCGTCGGCGGCAGCCCCATCGCGCGGAGCGGCGCTGGAGGGGCCGCTCGATGCCCGGCCGGCACGTGGTGCTGGCGGGCCCTGACGGGTCGACGGGGAGCCAGGACGGCGGTCATGTGTGGGGTGGCTCCTTGCCTTGACGGGAGGACGGATGGGGCGTACGAACGTTCGTGGAACCTGTGTTCGTGGAACAGTTGTTCGCAGTCAACCAGAACGACCGTTCGGTGTCAACCCGAGCCGCGAGGCCCGGCCGCCGCCCTAGATCTCGGGGAACGGGTGTTTGACTTCGGCTGCGAACGTCCGTACGATGCGAGTCATGCACGATCCGAAGATCACCACCAGACAGCGGCAGGTGCTCGAGTTCATCGAACGTCAGACCCGTGATCGTGGCTATCCGCCGTCGGTGAGGGAGATCGGCGAGGCCATCGGCCTCACGTCCCCGTCGACGGTGCACAGCCACCTCAACACGTTGGAGCGGCTCGGCTACCTGCGGCGGGATCCCACGAAGCCCCGCGCCATCGAGGTGCGGTGGGATCCCAACTCGGGCGCCGTCATGGAGCGGCGACCGGTCCGGCACGTTCCGCTGGTCGGCGACGTCGCCGCCGGTACCAACGTCCTGGCCCAGGAGAACGTCGAGGAGATCCTGCCCGTCCCGGCGGACTTCACCGGCGAGGGTGAACTGTTCATGCTGCGAGTGCGGGGCGACTCGATGATCGAGCGCGGCATCCTCGACGGCGATTTCGTCATCGCCGTGCAGCAGCCGACGGCCAAAGACGGCGACATCGTCGTCGCCGGCATCCCGGGCGGGGAGGCCACGGTCAAGACGTACTCCCGCCAGGACGGCAGCGTCACGCTCACGCCGGCCAACCCCCGCCTCGAGCCGATGGTCTTCGGCGAGGACGAGGTCGACCTCTACGGCCGGGTGGTGACGGTGATGCGCCGGCTCTGATCGTCTCCTATCGCCGAGGGGGCGGTGGGGGCGGTGGGGGGAGCGGGCCGCCGCGGCCGGGCGGCGCTGGTGCCCAGGGAGACAGTTGGGGGATCTGACCCGGCGGACGGCCGTACGGCGGTTGCACCGGCGGGTTGGCGTACGGCGGGGCGGTCGGCGGCCACGCGCCGTGCCCACCGGCCGGCCATGGCGTGCTCGGCGGGGGTG
>JACCUL010000515.1 GCA_013811855.1 Acidimicrobiia bacterium | reverse complement strand
CGTGCTCAGCGGTCTGCGGTGTAGACGGCGGCGGTCGCGGCGGCGATGGCGTCCCAGAGGTCGGCGCCGGGCTCAGCGGTCGGCGGTGTAGATGGCGGCGGTCGCGGCGGCGATGGCGTCCCAGGGGCCGAGCCGACAGGGGAAGCCCCCAGTGTTACGGCCGGCTTGTTCGGCTGCGCCGCGCAGCCGATGCGGGTGGTGGCGGTGGAGGACGGCGGCGTGCTCAGCGGTCTGCGGTGTAGACGGCGGCGGTCGCGGCGGCGATGGCGTCCCAGGAGTAGTGGTCGGCGAGCAGCTCGGCACCGCGCCGGCGCATGTCGTCGGCCAGCTCGGCGTCGGTCAGCACCCGCTCGATGCAGGAGGCCAGCTCGTCGGCGTTGCCCGGTTCGAACAGCAGCCCGGCGCCGGTCCCGTCGAGCAGCTCGGCCAACCCGCCGGTCCTGGCGGCGACGATGGGGGCGCCGCCGGCCAACGCCTCGAGGGCGACGATGCCGAACGGCTCGTACAGCGACGGAATGGCGACGCATCCGCTGCGCTGGATCAGGCTGCGCAGCCGCTCGTCCGGCACGAAGCCGGGCAGGTGGACGATGTCGCTGACGCCGTCGATGTCGATCTGCGACTGCAGCTCGGGGAGGAAGCTGCCCCGCCCACCGATGATGCACTCGACGCCGGCGAGACGCGGCCGCAGCAGGCTCATCGCCCGCCCGAGCACCTGGAAGCCCTTCTCGTACTGGACCCGACCCCAGGTCAGCACGAGCGGCGGGTTGCTCGGGACGGCGTCGTCGTCACGGGTCGTCCACCAGATGGGGTCGATGCCGTTCGGGATCCGGTGGGTGCGGTCGGCGGCTACCTCGAAGCCGTCGATGACCTCGTTGACCATGAACTTGGAGCTGGCGATCACGTCGGTGGACGCGTGGGCCAGCCACGACTCGACGGCGTGGACCGTGCTCGGTAGGCCGGGCGGGACGCGACCGCCGTGCTGGCCCCGCTCGGTGCCGTGGAACGTGGCGACGAGGGGGCTGCCGTGCAGTGCGGCCAGGGTGTGGGCGGCCCATGCGACGTGCCAGTCGTGGGCGTGGACGACGTCGGGGCGCCAGTCACGGAGCCTGGTGAGGAGCGCCACGATGTGGTGGTTGGCCGAGGCGGCCCGCGCGACCACGTCGTCGTCGGGGAGCCAGGGCAGATCGGCGCGGGCGCGCAGGATCCTGATCGCCCCCTGTTCGGCCTCCTCGGCGGCACCGCGCCGTCCGAGCGTGAGGAGCACGACCTCGTGACCGGCGCGCGCCAGCGCCTGCCCGAGCCCGTCGATGTGGGCGGCGATCCCTCCCGTCTGACGGGTCGGAAGGTCCCAGGCGAGCATGAGGACCCGCATCCGCGCTCACCCTACGCAGCCTCTACGTCAGCGAATCTGCTCGTGTGGATCAACTTCGCTGACGCAGAAGCGCCCTGAGGACGACGTCGGACGTTCACCCGACGGGGACGACGGCGACGTCGGTCAAAGCGAAGTCGGCGCCCTTGAAGAGCAGCGGCTCGCCGCTGTGGCGCGCCAGTGCGTACGCGAAGCAGTCGCCCAGGTTGAGAGCCGCTGGATGTCGGCCCTTCCCGAATTGGCGCCAGGCCCCCCGAGCCAGTGCGACCTGTGGCTCGGTGACGGCCACCGTGGCGATCGCCGCGTGATGGATCAGGAGATCGAGCTCTCGCGCCGCAGCGGCGCCACGCCGTGCCTCGACGACGATCATCGATTCGAGCATGTTGGTCGCCGACACGAGCCGTCTCGGATCGGCGGCGATCGCGTCTGCGAACGCAGCTCGCTCGGGTTCGTCGAACACGACGGCGACGAGCGCAGACGTGTCGATGACCATCAGGTCGGCAGACCGTGCTCGTCGTACCCGAGGATCTCGTCGTCCGGCCGGGGGTCGAGCAGCGGAAGGTCGGCGCAGCGCTCGGCGATCCGCCGGATCTCGTTGACGAGGTCGGGGGCGCGCCGCGACCCGTGGACCCGATCGAGCCGCTCCCGAACGGAGTTCGCCACGGCGTCCGTGATCGACTCGCCGGTCTCGGCGGCCAACGCGCGCACGAGACGGTCGGTCTCCGGATCCTTGATATTCAGTGCCATGGAAGAAGACAGACTATCAGCTTGATTCTCCCTCGTTCCCGACGGCGCCGCAGTCGTCGGCTCGTCCGGCACACTGCCGGCCGTGTCTGGGTCCGGGGAGCCGGTCGACCTCCGCGCCGTGGTCGTGGCGAGCATCACATTGGGTGCGGCGGTCGGGGTGTTCGGGGTCGCCTTCGGCGTCGGGGCGGTCAGCGCCGGCGGGAGCGTGGCGCAGGCCTGCGTCCTATCGCTGGCCGTCTTCACCGGGGCCTCGCAGTTCAGCGCGGTCAGCGTCGTGGCCGCCGGTGGGACGACGGGCGCCGCGCTCGGCGGGGCGATCCTGCTGGCGGCGCGCAACTGCGTGTACGGCCTGACCATGTCGCGGGTCGTCACCGGCTCGTTGCCGCGCCGACTGGTCGCCGCCCAGTTGGTGATCGACGAGTCGACGGCGATGGCCACGGCCCAGAACGACCGCCGGGCCCAGCAGTTGGCGTTCTGGTGCACGGGAGCCACGATCTACGTCTGCTGGAACCTCGGCACGCTCGTCGGAGCGCTGGCCGGCACGGCGATCGACCCGCAGACCTACGGCCTCGACGCCGCCTTCCCGGCCGGGTTCGTGGCGATGGTGGCGCCGCACCTCCGTCACCGCGTCGGACTGACGGCGGCCGTTCTCGGCGCCGGCATCTGCGTGGCCCTGATCCCGTTCACGCCGGTCGGCGTGCCGATCCTGTGCGCCGCGGCCGCCGTGCTCGTCGGGATCCCGGATCGAACCGTGGCCGCTCGGGTCGCCATCGACACGGTGGGCGCGCCGTGACCTGGACGCTCGTCGCGCTGTTGGCCGCCGCGGCCTACGCCTGCAAGGTGACGGGGATGGTGCTCGTCGGCGGGCGACGGATGCCGCCCGTCCTCGACCGCTGCCTGGCGCTCGTGCCGGCCGCGCTCATCGCCGCGCTGGTCGTCAAGGACACGTTCTCGACCGGCGACCAGCTCGTGCTCGACGCCCGGGCCGCAGGTGTCGGCGTGGCGGCGATCGCCGCCTGGCGACGGGCGCCGCTGATCGTCGTCATCGTCCTCGGCGCCGCGGTCACGGCGCTCGTTCGACGAGTGGCCGGAGGCGGTTGAGGTTGCGACGCCAGATGGCCCGCATCACGGTGGCGCCGGCGACGCGGGCGGTCAGCGGTCCGCCGAGCCACCACGGCGCGATCAGCTCCTCCTCCCACGTGAACCGCGTGCGCCGGCCGCCGTCGAGCGGCTCGAGCGTGAACGCGCCCGTCCCCGTCACGAGCCCCTCGTGGCGCACGCCCATGCGCCGCCCCGGCTCCCATTCGGTGATGCGCAGGCGATCCGTGACCCGCAGCGGACCGACTCGCGTGTCGCACTCGAACGCCGTGCCGACGCCACGCGTCTGCTCGGTGACGAAGCGGATGGCCTCGGCGTCGGCCATCCACTCCACGTGGTCCTCGACCGGCTCGAGCACCGCCCACACGCGATCCGGCGGCGCGTCGTAGTCGGCGCTGACGACGACTCTGGCCACGCCGAGAGCTCCGGGGGGCGTCGGTCGACGGTCCGGCTCAGGCCGGGGCCCGGACGGCGCGCAACGTGGTGGTCGCCTGCTCCGGCGGCACCACGTTGATCATCACACCCGTGCCCCGCTCGAACCCGGCCTGCGTGACCACGTTGGGCCACAAGTGGACGTGCCAGTGGTACTCGCCCGAGTGCTCGTGCGGGGCGGTGTGGAACCCGAGGTTGTAGGCGACGTCGCCGATGGCGCTCTCCAGGTGGGCGACGGCGTCGCGGATGGCCCGGCCCATGGCGTCGAGGCTCTGCGGGTCGGCGTCCTGGAGGTGCTGCTCGTGCCGTCGGGGCGCCAGCAGCAGTTCGAACGGGACGCCGCTCCAGTACGGGGCGATGCAGGCCACGTCGTCGTCGGCGAACACGATGCGCTCGCCAGCGGTCAGCTCGGCCTGGATGGTCGTGCAGATCACGCAGCCACCGGCGAAGCGGGCGAAGGCCCGCTCCTCGTCGAGGATCTCCCCGGGCACGAACGGCAGACCGAGGATCTGACCGTGCGGGTGGGCCAGCGACGCCCCGGCCTCGCGGCCGTGGTTGATGATGACCTGGGTGTAGCGGATGCCGGGTGCGGCGGCGTGCTCGGCGAGCCGTCGGTGCAGGGCGTGCATCATCGCGCTGGCGTCGTCGTCGTCGAGCCGGTCGAGGCCGCCGTCGTGCTCGGTCGTGTACACGAACACCTCGTGGATCCCGCTGGCCTCGGCCGACACGTGGACCGGACCGTGGTGGTGGACG
Source organism: Acidimicrobiia bacterium (assembly GCA_013811855.1). Lineage (GTDB taxonomy): Bacteria > Actinomycetota > Acidimicrobiia > Acidimicrobiales > Ilumatobacteraceae > JALZMG01. The sequence continues at coordinate 3,168 of JACCUL010000515.1, read as the reverse complement.
ACGAAGCCGGAAGCACCGTCGAACGCCGGGTACAGGTTGGGCACGACTCGCATCCGCCAGCTGCCGCCCTCGTCCACGGTCTCCAGCGCCGGCATCGTGGCCTCTTCGTTGCCGGGGCAGAACGGGCACGGGCGCTCGGGGCCGCGCTCCACCTCGCTGATCCGGGGCGCGAAGTCGGTGGGGCGATCGACCCGGCCGGCCACGATGGTCACCCACCGGCCGGTCAGCGGGTTGAGTCGCATCTCACTCACCGGCGCACGTCCTCGAAGACTCGCTCACAATCACTCAAACGATAGGCGGTAGAGGGTGACGTGGCGCGGGCTCTCCGGTGTGAAATCGCGCCGGTCGATGTCGCCCCATCGCTGCGCGAGGGTCAGCCCGGCCGCCGCCGCCATGTCGTCGAGCTCGCCGGGGAAGCAGTAGCGGACCTGCCAGGGGCGCAGCCGGACTGGTTCACCGTCGATCAGGTGGATGAACTGGCCGGCCACGCGTTGCCCGGCGGGATCGTTCGTCGAGACCGACAGGACCACGTCGGTTGCGGTCATCGAGCGCACGCCGACGCGCGGTCCGGAAGCCGGCGGGTCGGCTGGGACGAACGCTTCGACGAACATCGTCCCGCCCGGTGCCAGGCGACCGGCGACGGCGATGAAGCAGGCCGCCTGGCGCTCGGCGGACTCCAGGTTGAACAGCGTGTTGTACGCCACGAGGACGACGTCGAACGGGCCGTCGGGGAGGTCGTCGACCATGTCACCGCTGACGGTGGCCACCGTGTTGTGCGGGTCCCGCTCCCGCAACCGATCGAGCATGGCGTGGCTGGTGTCGACGCCGACGACGTCGACGCCCCGGGCGGCGATGGGGAGGGCCAGGCGCCCGGTGCCGACACCGAGCTCGAGCACGCGCGGCCGGCGAACACCCGCCGACTCCCGGGCCAGCTCGGCGATCACGTCGGCCGTGGCCTCGGCGTCGCTCACTTCGCCATACCACGCGTCGTAGACGTCGGCGAACGCGTCGCCGTACGAGGCCGGTCCGAAGCCCTCCATGGCGCTCTTCTACCCGATGGGGACCTCGCCCGACGGCTCGGTCCCGTACCCTTGCCTGCCGTGAATCGGCTCGACGCGGCTGCGCTGGTCTACCTCGACCATGCGGCGACGACGCCGATGCGCCGCGAGGCGATCGAGGCCATGCTCCCGTTCCTGGCCGAGCGGTTCGCCAACCCGAGCGGCTCGCACCGCTTCGCCCGGGACGCCCGCCAGGCCGTCGACGAGGCCAGGGACCGGGTCGCCGAGGCGATCGGATGCCGCCCCGGCGAGATCGTGTTCACCGGCTGCGGTACCGAGAGCGACAACACCGCGATCGCCGGCGCCGTAGCCCGCAACGGCGGCCGCCCCGTGTGCCCGGCCATCGAGCACCACGCCGTCCTCGCCGCCGTCGAGCGCGCCGGCGGCACCGTGGTCGGCGTCGATGCCGTCGGGCGGGTCGATCTCGACCAGCTCGACGCCGCGGCCACGGCCGACGGCGACGGCCGGGCGGCGTCGGTCGTCAGCGTGATGGCCGTGAACAACGAGATCGGCACGGTCGCCGACCTGGCCGCCGTCGCCACCACGGTGCGTGACGCGACGCCTGGCGCGCTGATCCACACGGACGCCATCCAGGCGCCGTGCTGGTTGGACCTGCGCGACGTCTGGCCGCACGTCGATCTGATGTCGCTGAGCGCCCACAAGTTCGGGGGCCCCAAGGGCGTCGGCGTGCTCGTCACCCGGCTCGGTACCGCGATCGACCCGCTCATCGTCGGCGGCGGACAGGAGCGCGAGCGGCGCAGCGGGACGCACAACGTCGGCGGGATCGTCGCCTGTGCCGAAGCGTTGGCGTTGACCGACGCCGAGCGACACGAGGAGGTGCCGCGTCTCGCCGCGCTGCGCGACGAGTTGGTGGCCGGCGTCGTCGGCGCGCTCGACGGCGTGCGGGAGACGGTCCCGCCCGAGGCCAAGGTGGCTGGCTCGGCCCACCTACTGTTCGAGGGGCTGGAGAGCGAAGCGCTGCTCTACCTCGTCGACCGGGGCGGGGTGTGCGCATCGGCGGCGTCGTCGTGCGCCAGCGGGGCCACGGAGCACTCGCACGTGCTGGCCGCGCTCGGCGTCGAGCCGACATGGGGCTCGCTGCGCCTCAGCCTCGGCCGCACGACAACGGCCGCCGACGTCGCACGGGGGGTGGACGTGGTCGTCGACGCCGTCACGACGCTGCGCCGTCGCGCCGCGGGACTGGCCGCCGCACCGTCGTGAGGGTGATGGTCGCCATGAGCGGCGGGGTCGATTCGTCGGTCGCCGCCGCCCTGCTCGCCCGGGAGGGCCACGAGGTGGTCGGCGTGACGATGCGCCTGTGGGGTGGCGAGAGCGACACCGGGTGCTGCAGCGTCGCCGACGTCGACGACGCCCGTCGCGTCGCCCAGCAGCTCGACATCGACCACGTCGTGTTCAACTTCGCTGCCGCCTTCGACGCCCACGTCGTCCAGCCGTACGTCGACGCCCATTCCGCCGGCGCCACGCCCAACCCGTGCGTGGAGTGCAACCGACGGCTCAAGTTCGATCGTCTCAGCGAGCGGGCCGAGCTGCTGGGGTTCGACGCCGTCGCCACCGGCCACCACGCCCGCATCGGGACCGCACGTGGCCGCAGGACGCTCGAACGGGGCGCCGACCGGGCCAAGGACCAGAGCTATGTGCTGCACATGCTCGACCAGGCGCAGCTCGGTCGCACCCTGTTCCCGGTCGGTGGGCTCGGCGGCGGCAAGGCGGCCGTGCGCCAGCTGGCCGGCCGACTCGGGCTGCGCACCGCCGCCAAGCCGGACAGCCAGGACGTGTGCTTCATCACGTCGACAGGCGGCCGGGCCGAGTTCCTGCGCCGCCGCGTGCCGCTGCACCCCGGGCGGGTCGTCGATGCGGCCGGCACGCCCGTCGGCACGGTCGAGGCCGTGGAGCTCGTCACGATCGGCCAGCGGCGTGGGCTCGGCGCCGGCGGCGCGACGTCCCGGCGGTTCGTCGTCGCCGTCGACCGCTCGTCGGCGACCGTCGTCGTGGGCGGTGCGTCGGAGCTCGCCGTCGCCGAGACGGCCGTCGAACGGCTGACCTGGGTCGACGGACCGCGCCTGGGCGAGGTGCTCGTGCAGTGCAGCGC
>JACCUL010000477.1 GCA_013811855.1 Acidimicrobiia bacterium | reverse complement strand
GCATCCGCCAGGGCGTCGTCGCCGTGGATCGGCACGGGCAGCCGCGACGGGATCGTGGCGATCGCCGGCAGCGGCCGCGGACCCGTGGTCACGCCGGCCAGCAGGTCGACGGGTTCGCCCTCGTCGTCGGGTTCGGCGGCGTCACGGGCGCCCGGCCACTCACCGAGTTGCATCCGAGCCGACCGCCAGCGGGCGAGCAGCGCCGGTTCGATCGTCAGCTCGTCGGCGAGCACGAGGAGGGCGGCGAGCGCGTGCTTGCAGACGACGCCGATCACACCCCCGTCCGGGCAGCTACAGGTGGCCACGAGCTCGTCGCGCTGCGGGACCAGCATGGCGACCGGCGCCCCGTCCGATACCAGCGCCGCCCGGAGCGCCACGATGTACGGATCGAACCGAGACCCGCGCACTTCGGCCCGCACCTCACCCGGCTCGACGGCGATGTCGACCACGGCGCCGTCGGCGGCGTACTGCCGGGCCCGGCGGAACCGCCCGGGGTCCGACAGCTCGGCGGCGAGCACGCGCACCATCGCCGCCGGCAACCGTCCCGGCGGATCAGTGCCGAACGCCCGGCGGGGCGGGGTCACGGGGCCACGTCCAACCGGACGAGCTGGCGCAGCTCCTCGGTTGACAGCTCGGACAACCACGCCTCGCCGCTGCCCACCACGAGGTCGGCGAGGGCCCGCTTCTGGTGGATCACGGTGGCGATGCGCTCCTCGACGGTGCCCTCGCAGACGAGCTTGTGCACGACGACGGTGCGGCCCTGGCCGATGCGCCACGCCCGGTCCGTGGCCTGGTCCTCGACGGCCGGGTTCCACCACCGGTCGTAGTGGATGACCTGGCTGGCGGCGGTGAGGTTGAGGCCGGTGCCGCCGGCCTTGAGCGACACGAGCAGCAGCGGCGGGCCGAGACCGGCCTGGAACTCGGCGACCATCGAGTCCCGCCGGGCCTTGGCGACCCCACCGTGCAGGAACGGGGTGCGCATCCCCGAGCGCTCGGCCAGGTGGCGCTTGAGCAGATCGCCCATCTGACGGAACTGGGTGAACACGAGCGCCCGCTCGCCGACGTCGGCCAACTCGTCGACGAGCTCGTCGAAGCGGGCCAGCTTGCCCGATCGGCCGGACAGCCGGGAGCCGTCGCCGAGCACGTGCGCCGGATGGTTGCAGATCTGCTTCAGGCGGGTCAGCGCGGCGAGCACGAGACCGCGGCGCTTCATGCCGGTGTTCAACGCGGCGTCCTCCAGCAACTGGTCGACGACGTGTTGGTACAGCACGACCTGCTCCCGGGTGAGCGTGGCCCAGGCGATCTGCTCGATCTTGTCCGGGAGGTCGGGCACGAGCCGGCGGTCGGCCTTGGTGCGGCGTAGCACGAACGGTTGCGTCAGCCGGCGCAGGCGAGCGGCGGCGTCGGCGTCGCCGGACCGCTCGATCGGCGCGCCGTAACGGTGGCGGAACTGCTCCCGGCTGCCGAGGAGGCCAGGATTGACGGCGTCGATGATGGCCCACAGCTCGCTGAGGCGGTTCTCGACCGGGGTGCCGGTGAGCGCCAGGCGCTGGCCGGCGCTGAGGCGGCGGACGGCGCGGGCCGCCTTGGTACCCGGGTTCTTGACCATCTGCGCCTCGTCGAGCACGAGCGTCGACCACGGCGTGGCCGCCAGGTGCTCGACGTCGCGGGTGAGCAGACCGTACGTCGTCACCACGACGTGGTGCGGGCCGAGCGGTTCGGTCCACCCGCGACCCGTCCCGTGGTGGACGATCACGTCGAGCCCGGGCGTGAAGCGGTCGGCCTCGGCCTGCCAGTTGTGCACGACCGACAGCGGGCAGACGACGAGGTGCGGACCCTCGCGCCGCAGCAGGTGGGCGAGCGCGGTGGGCGTCTTGCCGAGCCCCATGTCGTCGGCCAGGCAGCCGCCGAGACCGACCCGCCCGAGGAACTCCAGCCAGGCCAGGGCGCGGCGCTGGTACGGACGGAGTTGCCCGGCGAAGCCCTGCGGTTCGAGCGATTCGGTGAGCTGCTCGTCGGGGAGCCCGGCGAGGAGCTCGGCCGTCCACTGGTCGGGCGCCGCCGTCTTCGTCGACGCGCCCGGAACCACCTCGTGCTCGGCGGCCAGCCGGATGAGGGCCAACGCGTCGACGCGGCCGTGCCGCTCCCGATGCGTCTCGAGCAGCTTGCGGGCCCGTCGCAGCGCGAGCGGGTCGATGCGCACCCACCGCCGCCCCGAGTGCAGCAGCGTGGCGCCGGAGGCCTCGGCGCGGGCCAGCTCGGCGTCGGTCAGGGC
>JACCUL010000471.1 GCA_013811855.1 Acidimicrobiia bacterium | reverse complement strand
TCGACGACGCGGTCGGCGCCGAGCTCGGCGACCTCGTCGTCGTCAACGATCGGCCAGTGGCCGAGGTGGCCGCCGAGATCCTCGACTGGCTGGGCTGGATCGGTTGAGCTCGGCGGATCTCATCGGGCCGACTGCAGGACGAGCTGGATCTCCATGATCCCGTGATCCTCCACGGACACCACGATCTGGCTGTCCGGCACCGCGACGCCGTAGTCGGCGAAGTCGATGTCGAGTGATCCGGCCACGGCGATCTGGTCCCCGATGAGCTGGGCCTCGAGGGGGATCTCCACGGGCTCGGTGACGCCGTGGATCGACAGGTCGCCGACGGCGGTCACCTCGACGACGTCGCCCGACGTCGCCGCGTCGCCGAGGTCGACCGGCTCGGTCAGGGTGAACGTCCCGGTGGGGAAGTCGTCGACCTCCAGCGCTCTCGCCACCTGGTCGTCGCGACGGCTGTCGTTGGTGGTGATCGTCGCCATGTCGACCTCGAAGGTCGCCTCGGTCAGCGTCGTCGCGTCGAACGTGATCGTGCCCGTGACATCGCGGGTGCGGCCGACGGCGGTCGTCGATCCGATCCCGGCCAGCTCCTCGGCGATGCGGAAGCCGGCGAACGTGCCCTGCTCGTCGTCGTAGTCGAACCCCTGGTCGTTGGGGACGACGGTCCACGACCCGGCGATGTCGACGTCCTCGGCCGGAGTGGTCGTGGCGGCGGGCGAGGTGGCCGCGTCGGTCGGCGTCGTCTCGTCGTCGGCGGCGGCGGCGGCGGCGGCGGTGGTGGCCGTCGTGCCGATGGCGTTCTCGACACTGGCTGCCTCGGGCTCGTCGCCGCTGTAGAAGTACCACACACCGACGCCGATCCCGGCGGCGACCAGCACCACGACGCCCAGCCCGACCTTCGTGCGTGTCCTCATGGCGGGTGAGTCTCACTCATCATTGCGACAGCAAGTTGTGCCGCACGTGTGAAACGGGTGAGAGTGGGAGCCGTCAGGTCGACCGGACGTCCCAGCCGAGGCCGAGGGCGACGGCGATCTGGGTGGCGTCGAACGTGACGAAGTGGACCGGCGCCGGCATCCGCTCGGCGGCGGCGAGGTGCGCGGCCCGGCCCACGCCCAGGGGCTGTTCCCTGGCCAGGCCGGCGGCCCGGTCGAGGCACCGCTGGTCCAACGGCACGACGTGCAGGTGGTCCCAGGCCAGGCGAACGGCATCTTCGAGGTCGGCGCGCAGCACCGCTTCGTCGGTGAGACGGTCGATCGCCGGCAGCGCCTCGGCCAGCGCCAGCGCCGATGCGCTCCACACCGGATCGGTCCCGAGGGCGTCGAGCACGACGCGACGCTGGTTTCCGTCGATGGCGAGGGCCAGCAACGCGGTCGAGTCCAACGCAACGGTCATCCCCGAACCTCGGCGACGGCGCGGTCGACGCGGGTCCCCGTCCACACCGTCACGGCCGGCGGCGGGCGCCACGGGGACGTCCGGCGAGGGGCGACGACGGCGCCGCCGGCGACGAGCCCGGTCAGCTCCGCTTCCGGCCCACCGGCGGCCTCGATCGGGCCGAGTTGGGCGACGGGCCGGCGGCCGACGGTGACGAGGAGCAGCTCACCGCCGCCGGCGCGGCGCACGGCGGTCGCCAGGTCCGCCCGGAGACGTCGGATCGACCATGTGGACACGCGTGTACACCATCAGGTTTGCGCCGGACGCGCAACCCCGACGAGGGTCGGCCCATGAACTTCGCCTTCGACGAGGACCAGGACGAGCTGCGCAAGACGGTCAGGGCCTTCCTCGACGCCAAGAGCCCCGAGTCGGCTGTCCGCGAGCAGATGGAGACCGAAACGGGTTACGACACCGCCGTCTGGTCGCAGATGGCTGAGCAGATGGGGCTGCAGGGCCTGTGCATCCCCGAGGAGCACGGCGGGTCCGGGTTCGGGTTCGTCGAGCTCGGCATCGTGCTCGAGGAGATGGGCCGGGCCCTGCTCTGCGCACCGTTCTTCTCGAGCGTCGTCCTCGCCGCCAACACGCTGCTGCACAGCGGCGACGACGCGGCGATGGCCGAACACCTGCCCGGCATCGCCAGCGGCGAGGTCGTCGCCACGGTCGCCTTCACCGAGCCGTCGGGCCGGTGGGACGAGGACGGCATCGAGATGGAGGCCACGGCGGCCGGCGACGGCTGGACGCTGACCGGCACGAAGATGTACGTGCTCGACGGGCACACGGCGAACCTCGTCATCGTGGCCGCCAGGACCGCGGCCGGGGTCAGCCTGTTCACCGTCGACGGCGACGCCACGGGGTTGACCCGCACGGCGCTGTCGACGATGGACCAGACCCGCAAGCAGGCCCGCCTCGAGTTCGACGCGACCCCGGCCAACCTGATCGGGACCGACGGCGGGGGATGGACGGTGCTGTCGACGGTCCTCGACCTCGTCGCCGTCGGCCTGGCCGCCGAGCAGGTCGGCGGCGCCCAGAAGGTGCTCGACATGGCCGTCGAGTACGCCAAGGTGCGCGTCCAGTTCGGCCGGCCGATCGGATCGTTCCAGGCGATCAAGCACAAGTGCGC
>JACCUL010000456.1 GCA_013811855.1 Acidimicrobiia bacterium | reverse complement strand
GTCTTCAGGGCCCGCCGCAGGAACGGGCGGCGGAAGTCGCCAACCTCGTGACGAGCTAGCTTCGTCTGGAGTTCGGGCCCCGACGATCGGGTACGCCGTCGCTCGGGCCCACGCCAATGCATAGTGGCGCAACGAGCTCCCGGCGGCGGCGGCCTCGGTTTGCACGACGGCGAGCCGGTGCGCTCCGTCCCCAGACGCCCACGGCAGACGGCGCCGCAGGTCGCCAGGAGCGGTGGCGTAAGGGTCGAACCCGTCGACCAGGAAGCCCGACGCCAACGGCGACCAGGCGAGGAACGCCGCCCCCGCCTCCGCGCATCACCGCCGCGCCGACTCACTCTCCGGTGGGTGGTGCAGGATCGACCAGTGGTGCTGCTCCACCTCGATCGGCGCCACCGCGTGACCACGACGGAGCAGCTCGACAGGATGATTGGACAATCCGATGTGGCCGACCTTGCCGGCCGTCACCAACTCGGCGATCGCTCCCACGGTCTCCTCGACGGGTATTCCCGGATCTGGATCGTGGAGCTGCAGCACATCGACGTGCTCGACGCCGAGCCGGATCAAGCTCGCTTCGAGGTCGGCTCGCACCGCAGCGGGCGAGCCGTCTTCGGTCCACGAGCCGTCGGGGCGGCGGATGGTCCCGCATTTGGTGGGGACGGTGACGTCGTCGCGCCGTCCGCGGATGGCCTCGCCGACGATCTCCTCGGCCCGACCTCACCCGTAGAACGGCGCCGTGTCGACCCAGTCGACGCCGGCGTCCACGGCGGCCCGCACCGTCGCCACCGCGACCGTTCGATCCTGCGGTCCCCACCACAGTGGTCCGTCCTCGTACGAACCAAGTGGCGCCGTCCCGAGACTGACGCGGCTGCCGAGGATCATGGTCCGCTCGCGACGCCGAGCACATCGAGTGCGAACTGGCGAGCCACGTTCCCGTTGGCTTGCAGGCGGGATCCGATGGGCTCGATCAGGCGGCGGGGGTAGGCGGGTCCGGGGTTCGCCGCCGGCACGTAGCGATCGAGGGTGGCCGTGGCCTCGTCGAGGAAGTCGGTGACGTCGATGTCGTCGGCGATGACGCCGCCGACACCGCGCGCTCGGCACATGGCGAAGGCGAGGCGGGCCTCGCTCACCGTGCCGACGCAGTCGGTCGGCTTGTAGCTCTCCAGTCCGAGCATCTTGCGGAGGATGACGCGGTTCTCCTTCAGGTCGAAGAGGTTGACGTCGAACGTGGCCGCGACCGTCTCGGGCGGGAGCCAGGCGACGTAGTTCATCCACACGTACAGGCACTTGGCGCAACGACAGCACCACGGCTTGTGCTGCGCGCATGAGTGGGTGCTCGGCACGGCGTCGAGATCGCGACACAGGAGCGAGAAGACGTTCACGTCGTAGATCGGCCGCAACAGGTGGAACATCGTCAGGTTCGCCACCAACTCGCGCCGGACGTAGGCGTGCAGCAGCTGCTCGGCCGCGCTGCTCATTCCCCACAGGTAGTTGATCTCCTCACCGGTCTCGTCCCACACCACGTTGTGTTCATCGGTGCTCCTGGTGATGCCGAACGCCACTTCGGTGAACCCGTGCTGGAGCGCGACGGGCAGGGCTGTCCAGTAGGAGCTGACGGTCTCAGCGGCGACGATCCGTTTGATGCCGAGCTCCGGGTAGGCGGCCGCGATCGGCGCGTCCACAGCATCGTCGAGCACCCACGCCCGGTGCACCCGCCGCGGCCGGCAGTGCGCCACCAAGGTGTCGACGAGGAACTGTTGCCGGGCGCCGGGTCCATACGTGGAGTGGGAGTAGATGAACGCGTCGTAGTCGACTCCCGCCCGTTCCAACAGCTTCATGCTGACGAGGCTGTCTTTGCCGCCGCCGCACAGCATCAGCAGCTTGGTCCCCCCCTCTGCCACTTCGACGGGCGTGGTGCGGTCGACGACGGCTGGCGCCGACGGCCGAGGCAGCCGGTATGCGGGCAGGTCGTTCTCGAGGCGCCACACGCCCCACACGTTGTGGAACAGCGTCTCCCACAGGTCCCAGAACGAGTCGCTGACGAGATCGGCGTAGGGCCCGGCGTCGATGTCGGTCGGTGTCAAACTGGCCGCCTTGTTGGCCTCGAAGGCGAGCAGGTGGAAGTACACCTTGCGGATCGCATCGTCGCCGTGACGATCCTCGAGCTCGATGAGATCGACGTCGTCGTACCAGTACGTCGTGCTGAAGCGCAGATCGCCGACCCCGAAACGCAGCACCAGATGATGGGGACCGCGCACCACCGGCTCGAGGACCAGACGACGCACAGCGAAAGCCTAGTGTCCTGGAAGCCTGTTTCGCCGAGAAAACCAGGTTGATCGGGAATTTTCGCGATCTGAGCGCGTTCTGCCAGGTAAACCACCTGACAGAAGGAGTTCACGATGCCACGTCGTGGTCGACCAACCGTTGCGATCAAGCTGAGCGGAGATGAACGCAAGACCCTGCAGCGCTGGGCCCGCCGGCACAGCTCGTCGCAGGCGTTGGCGTTGCGGTGCCGGATCGTGCTGGCGTGCGCCGAAGGGGACCGCACCCACGCCCAGATCGCTGCCGATCTCGGGTGCAACTCGGTGACGGTGTCGAAGTGGCGCCACCGGTTCGCCGCTGACCGTCTCGACGGGCTGGTGGACGCTCCCCGGCCGGGCGCGGCCCGCACCATCAGCGACGATGTGATCGAAGCGATCGTGGTCGAGACGCTCGAGACCGCACCACCGGACGCGACGCACTGGTCGACCCGCGGCCTGGCCGCCAAGCACGGGATCTCCCACACGACGGTGCGAGAGATCTGGCGGGCCTTCGGGCTCAAACCGTGGCGCGCGGACGAGTTCAAGGTGTCTCCCGACCCCGAGCTGATCGAGAAGATCCGCGATCTCGTCGCCCTGTACAAGAACCCGCCGGTGGCCGCAGCGGTGTTCGCCGTCGACGAGAAGCCCCAGATCCAAGCGCTCAACCGCACCGCCCCGACCCTGCCCATGTTGCCCACCACCCCGGCCCGGGCGACCCACGACTACGAGCGCAACGGCACCTGCGACCTGTTCGCCGCCCTGGAGATCGCCACCGGCAAGGTCATCACCGACATCCGCACGAGCCACACCAGCGCCGACTTCATCGCCTTCTTGAACAAGGTCAACCGCGAGGTTCCCAAGGACCTCGACGTCCACGTAATCCTCGACAACCTGTCGACCCACAAGACCCCCGCCGTCCACAAGTGGCTGCTGCGCCACCGCCGGTTCCACTTCCACTTCACCCCGACCTACGGCTCGTGGATGAACCTCGTGGAGCGGTGGTTCAGCGCGCTCACCACGAAGAAGCTGCAGCGCTCCGCCCACCGCAGCGTCAAACAGCTCGCCGCCGACATCGCCGCCTGGGTCGACAACTGGAACCAGAACCCGACCCCCTTCGTGTGGCACAAAACCGCCGAACAGATCCTTGAACGGCTCGCCGGCTACTGCGCCGCCATCAACCAAGGAGCCGACGCATGACCCCAACGATTTCACGGCGCTCCAACCTTCCAGGACACTAGGACGCGTCGCCAGCGGCCGACATCGTCTGACCCGAAGGCGTGTCATGGTTGCGAGTGGGTAGCAACGACGGATGACTGAGATAGCCCGATTCAGCCTCGTGGCCCTTGACTGCCCCCAGCCGCTCCAGCTGGCGAGGTTCTATTCCGACATCACCGGTTGGGAAGTGCGCGGCGAACCCGACGACGACGATGACTGGGTTCAGCTGGTGAGCCCGAGTGGTGCCACCATCGCCTTCCAGCTGGCGCCGCGTCACCGTCCGCCGACGTGGCCAAGCGACGACCAACCACAGCAGCTGCACATCGACTTCGACGTCGACGACCTCGATGCTGGCGAGCAGGCCGTCATCAACCTTGGCGCCGTCAAGGCCGAGACCCAGCCGGGCGGCGACGACTTTCGCGTGTTTCTCGATCCGGCCGGGCATCCGTTCTGCCTCGTACTGGCCGGTTGACGGACGCGGAGCGGTCCGCCGGCCGGCGTCAGACGAACAGCAGGGCCGGGGTCTCCAACGATCGCCGAATGGTCTGGACGAACGCCGCCGCGTCGGCACCGTCGATGATCCGATGGTCGAACGACGACGAGAGGTTCATGACCTGACGGGGCACGAGCTCACGGCCCACGTAGACCGGGCGCTCGACGATCTTGTTGACGCCGATGATCGCCACCTCGGGCGCGTTGATCACCGGCGTGGACACGATGCCACCCAGCGCGCCGAGGCTGGTGATGGTGATCGTCGATCCCGTGAGCTCGGAGAGCGTGATCTTCGCCGACCGCGCCGCGGCCGAGAGGCGGGCGACCTCGGTGGCACTGTCCCACAGGTCGCGATCACCGGCGTGCGCAACGACGGGCACCATCAGTCCCCGCGGTGTCTGCACGGCGATGCCGAGGTGGACCGCCCGGTGTCGGTGCACGACGCCTTCCTCGTCGTCGAACCGGGCGTTCATCTCCGGGTGGTCGGCGATAGCCCGAACGACGGCCCGCATGAGGAACGGCAGCACCGACAGCTTGGGTTGGGTGTCGGACCGGGCGTCGTTCAGCTCGGCTCGTAGTCGCTCGAGCTCGGTGACGTCGATCTCCTCGACGTACGTGAAGTGAGGGATCCGCCGCGTGGCCGCCTGCATGCGCAGGGCGATGTTGCGACGGAGTCCTGTGATCTTCACCGAGTCGATCGACTCGTCACCGACCGTGGCCTTCGGTGCGGGCACCGTGGCCCTTGGAGTGGCGGTCGGGGCGGCGGCGATGATGGCGTCGAGATCGCCGTGGACGATGCGGCCGTCGGGGCCGGACCCCCGGACCGTGCCGAGATCGACACCCAACGTTTGCGCTCGGGCCCGTACCGCGGGTGCAGCGAGCGGCTTGGCGTCGGACGTTCGCGGCGGCTCGTCTGTTGACGGCTCGGTCGAGGCGGCCACCGGCTCGGCGGGTGTCGGCTCGGCGGGCGCCGGCTCCGTCGAGCCCTCCACCGGTTCGTCGGGCGTCTGGTCCCTCGACACCTCAACCTGCTCGTCCGGTGCCGCCGCCGTGCCGTCGTCGCCGTCCGTGTCGATCTTGACGAGATCGGCGCCCACCGCGATCACGTCCCCGACGTCGGCGCCGAGCCAGCGCACGATGCCATTCACCGGCGAGGGCAGTTCGACGGTGGCCTTGTCGGTCATCACGTCGGCGAGCACGTCGTCCTCGCTGATCGCGTCGCCGACGTTGACGTGCCACTCAACGATCTCGGCCTCGGCGACGCCCTCGCCCACGTCGGGCAACTTGATGATGTACTCGCTCATCGCCGGCCGTCCGTGGTGAACGCCGGCGGCCGCTCGCTCTCGCTCATGTCGTCATCACCCGTTTGAGCGCGGCGCCGACGCGGGCCGGGCCAGGGAAGTAGTCCCACTCCTGCGCGTGGGGATACGGCGTGTCCCAGCCGGTCACCCGCTCGATGGGTGCTTCGAGGTGATAGAAGCAGCGCTCCTGCACCGTTGCCGACAGCTCGGCGCCGAACCCACTCGTGCGCGTCGCCTCGTGCACGATCACGCAGCGTCCGGTCTTGCGCACCGACTCCTCGATGGCGTCGGCGTCGAGCGGCAGCAACGTGCGCAGGTCGATGATCTCGGCATCGATCCCCGTCTCCGCCGCCGCCGCCTCGGCGACATGCACCATCGTGCCGTAGGCGAGCACGGTGACGTCTTCTCCCGGCCGCCGCACGACGGCCTGCCCGAGGGGGACGTGGTAGTAGTCGTCGGGAACCTCTCCGAGGGAATGGGCCGACCAGGGCACGACCGGCCGTTCGTGGTGACCGTCGAACGGACCGTTGTAGAGCCGTTTGGGCTCGAGGAAGATGACCGGGTCGTCGTCCTCGATGGCGGCGATGAGCAGTCCCTTGGCGTCGTACGGATTGGACGGCATGACGGTCTTGAGGCCGCACACGTGGGTGAACAGGCTCTCGGGGCTCTGGCTGTGTGTCTGCCCACCGTGGATCCCGCCGCCGACCGGCATGCGCACCGTGATCGGTGCCGTGAACTCGGCGCTGGAGCGGTAGCGCAGCCGGGCCGCTTCCGAGATCAACTGGTCGAGACCGGGGTAGACGTAGTCGCCGAACTGGATCTCGGCGATGGGGCGGAGACCGTAGGCGCCCATCCCGACCGCGGCACCGACGATGCCGCCCTCGGCAATCGGGGTGTCGAAGACTCGGTGCCGTCCGTACTTCGCCTGCAATCCCTCGGTGCAGCGGAACACGCCGCCGAAGTAGCCGACATCCTCACCGAAGACGACGACGGCATCGTTGCGCTCCAACATGACGTCCATGGCAGAGCGCAACGCGACGTTCATCGGCATGGGGGGCATCAGTCACCACTCTCCAACTGCTCGCGCTGGCGGCGCAGGTGCGGCGGCATCTCGGCGAAGACGTCGTCGAAGATGCTCGTCGAGCTGGCAACCCGCCCGTCGAGCAATGTGCCGTAGCTCTCGGCTTCCTTGGCCGCCGCCCGCACCTCTTCGTCGACGTCACCCTGCAGCTGCGCCTGCTGGTCGTCGGACCAGCCACCACTGCCGATCAGGTGGGCCACGAGGCGTTGGATCGGATCACCGAGCGGCCACGCCTTCCACTCGTCGAGAGGCCGGTACTTCGACGGATCGTCGGAGGACGAATGGGCAGCGGCCCGGTACGTGACCCACTCGATGAGCGTCGGGCCACCGTTGCCCCGCGCCCGATCGCGTGCCCACCGGCTGGCCGCGAGCACGGCTAGGTAATCGTTCCCGTCGACACGCAGGGCCGGGATGCCGTGCCCGACGGCGCGCGAGGCGAAGGTTGCGGCGTCGCCCCCTGCGATTCCCTGGAACGACGAGATCGCCCATTGGTTGTTGACCACGTTCAAGATGACCGGGGCCCGATACGTGGCCGCGAACGTCAGCGCGTAATGGAAATCGGCCTCAGCCGTCGTTCCCTCGCCGACGACGCCGGAAGCGATCCGCGTGTCACCCATGATGGCCGACGCCATCGCCCAGCCGACCGCCTGGATGAACTGCGTGCCCAGGTTCCCGGAGATGGTGAAGAAGCCGGCATCACGAGCCGAGTACATGACCGGCATCTGACGCCCGTGGAGGCGGTCCTTCTCGTTCGAGAACAGCTGGCACATCATGTCGACGAGCGGCCAGTCGCGGGCCACGAGCCAACCCTGCTGCCGATACGTCGGGAAGAACATGTCGCCCGGCCCGAGCTCGAGCGCCAACCCGACGGCGATCGCCTCCTCCCCCGTGCAACGCATGTAGAACGACGTCTTGCCCTGACGCTGGGCGCGTTGCATGCGATCGTCGTACGCCCGAGTCTTCATCATCGCCCGCAGCCCCCTGCGCAGCGCATCAGGGTCGACCTCCGGGGCCCACGGACCCACGGCCCGTCCCTCGTCGTCCAGCACGCGGATCAGCGAGTACGCCAGATCGCGGATCTCGGTCGGATCGACGTTCAGCTCAGGGCGACGAACTGCTCCGGCCGGCGGGACGTCGAAGAACGAAAAGTCCGGAACGTCGCCCGGACGGGCCGACGGCTCGGGGACGTCGAAGTGGAGCGGTGTGGTGTCGGACATGTGGTGCGCCCCACCATGTCACCACCCAACGACGGACACAATTGCAGGAGGCGGCGGCCGATCGGGGATGCGGGACTCAGGGGCAGTCAGAAGCGGTAGCGCGTCGCCCCGCCGGGATCGTCGCGGTCGTAGGCGAAGGCTTTCGAGGGGCCACCGCGAACACGTGCGCGTCGCCGGCGTCGTGGCGGAAGACGCCATCGCCGACGTCGAAGTGCCACTCGCCGCCGTATTTCGCCTCCCACGCGGCCGCCAGCTCGGTCAGCTCGTCGTCGTCGGTGACCCGTATCGCGGTGCCCTCGACGATCACATCCAGTCCTGACCACACGTTCGTTCCTGGTATCACGGCGACGTTCGCATTGGCGCTCAAGTTCCTCGCCTTCTGCTCGTCCGGGCCAGTGCAGATGTGAACCGCGCCGTCTCTCCACACGGCGATCAACGGCGTGACATGCGGGCGACCGTCGGCCCGCACCGTCGTCAGCCAGTAGATCGCCGCATCCGCGAACACCGATCGGACACGCTCCCATTCGGTCGCCGCCGCGTCAGGACTGCTGTAGGGGGCGTCGAGTTCCACACTCGGGTCGGTGGTCGGTCTGATCGTGCCGGGCTCCTACCACGGACCTCGAGCGACGACTCCTTGAACACAGCCAGAGTTCGCGAGACTCATCCGTCGAAGTGGCGGACCTGACATTGAGGAGCGAGCGATGCGAGTCGTGGTGAACGAGTTCATGAGCCTGGACGGCGTGGTGCAGGCCCCGGGCGGCGCCGAGGAGGACACCGACGGCGGGTTCGCCCACGGTGGCTGGTCGATCCCCTACTTCGATCCCGAGGCGATGGGGACGACCATCGACGAGGGCATGAACACAGTCGAAGCGCTCCTGTTCGGCCGGCGCACGTGGCAGGGCATGGCGGCGGCGTGGCCCGAGCGCGCCGGCGACCCGTACGCCGACAAGATGAACGCGCTCAAGAAGTACGTGGCCTCACGGACGCTGACCCAGGACGACCTGACGTGGAATACGACGTTGCTGTCGCCCGACAACGCGGTTGCCGACATCGCCACGCTCCGAGCCGAGGACGGTGGCGACTTGATGATCTGGGGGAGCGCCAGCCTCGTCACGACCCTGCTCGCTGATGGGCTGGTCGATGAGATCAACTTGATGATCGAGCCGGTCCTGCTCGGCGGGGCAAGCGGATCTTTCCCGAGGACGGCACGGCCCGGCCGATGGAACTCGTCAAATGTGTCACCGCGCCCACGGGTGTACAGATCTGCACGTACCACCCGGCGGCGTGACTGTTCGTTGCGTGGGTCGTTCCGCGCTATGACGAGCTGGAGCGGGACCAGAGGTTGACGTCGGCGTCGGTGGCGTGCAGGTCGATCTCGGCCAACTCCTCGGCGGTGAGCTCAAGGCGATCGAGTGCGGCGACGTTGTCCTCGAGTTGGGCGACGCTGCTCGCGCCGATCACCAGCGAGGTCATCCGCTGGTCACGGAGGGCCCAGGCGAGGGCGAGCTGGGCGAGGGTCTGCCCGCGTCGCGCTGCCACCTCGTTGAGGGCACGGA
>JACCUL010000449.1 GCA_013811855.1 Acidimicrobiia bacterium | reverse complement strand
TCCGCGGTGGCCGGGGCGCGGCAGCGAATCCGCCGACGACACCGAGCGTCGCCTCGACGTTCGATGCGAGGAGCTCGTCCCATGGCGCGTCGCGGAGCGCGGCCGCGGCATGCACGACGATGTCGGGCTCGAACGCCCGCGCCGCATCGGCGACCGCCGTGACGTCGCGAACATCGAGCGGCCGGTAGTCGTACCGTGGATCGGCTGCCGATCGCCGCAACTCCGCTGGAAGGGGCGCCGCGACGCGCCGTCCGAGCCAGGCGAGGTCGTGGGTGTACCGATCGTCGTGGCGGGCGGAGCGGCCGAGACCGAGCACGGCGTCGGCGCCTGCGTCGAGCAGCGCCTTCGTCACGTGCCGCCCGAGCAACCCCTGTGCTCCGGTCACCACGGCGCGCCCGCCGGCGACTCGCGGCCCTGGCGGGGTGTCACGCATGCACGGCAGCCTCGTCGACGTCGGGACCGTAGCCCTGCGGGCATCCTCGACCGACCGCGGGCGCCGGCCGTGGGATGATCGCCCGTTCCGTCGCCAGCTGAGAGGGTGCGCACATGCAGAAGGAAGTGGTCATCCTGACGCACCAGCTGGCCCGCTACCTCGACGACTTCGGCAACGTCGTGCGCTACCTCGACGCCGACGGCTACACGGTCACGATCTACGCCAGCGTGCCGTCCCAGTCGCGCCCGCTCAACGCCGACAGCGCCGACATCTTCGAGCAGTACCGGCGCAAGCTGCCGCCGTCGGTGAACGTCGAGCCGCTGCCGTACGTCCGCGGCGGGAAGATGAAGCCGTGGGACCTGCTGCGGCTCGTGGCACTCGGCTTCCGGCTCGGGCGCCGGCACCCCGATGCGATGTTCCTCATGTGGAGCGTCTACCTGATCATCGGCTGCGGCGTGCCGCTGCGCCTCCAGCGCCGGCGCAGCCTCTACCTGGTCACCGGCCTGGGGCCCGTCCTCGGTGGCACCGGGCCCCAGTTCCGCGTCTTCCGCGGCGTCATCCTGGCCGTGTACGCGTTCCTCATGACGGGGCGGCGGAGCCGCTGCCTCAACCACAACACCGAGGACAAGGCCTTCCTGGTGAGGCGGCTGCGGGCCGACCCGGACAAGTTCTTCGTCACGCCGGGGTGCGGCGTCGACCCCGATGTCTTCCCATTCTTCGAGGGGGACGCCGGCAATCCGCGGCCGGTCATCATCGTCCCCGCCCGGCTGATCGAATCGAAGGGCATCCGCGAGGCGGTCGCCGCCTCGGGCACCCTGCGCGATCGCGGCGTCGATCACGAGATGCGCTTGACCGGTGCCGTCGAGCCGCATCTGTGGATCCGGGTGACGCAGGAGGACATCGACTCCTACGAGGCGGCCAACCCCTGCGTGCGCTTCATCGGCTTCCAGCCGAGCATGCCGGCCGTCTACGAGCAGGCCGACATCGTGTGCTACCCGACGCGCTATCCGGAGGGCACGCCGACCGTGCTCATCGAGGCCGCGGCGACCGGTCGCGTCGCGGTGACCTGCGACACGGTCGGCGCACGCGAGATCGTCCTGCACGAGCAGACGGGACTCGTCGTTCCGCAACTGGACGTCGAGGCGCTCGCCGACGCCTTGCAGCGCCTGATCGGGGACGACGGCCTGCGCCAGCGCTTCCGTCGGGCGGCGTACGAGCACTTTCTCGCCCACTACACCAAGGACATGGCGCTGTTGGCGACGTTGCCGGCGTTCGAGAGCGTCGGCTTGACCTTCGACCGCCCGAAGTCGGCGCCCGACATCCGCGCCACCCGACCCGTCTCAGCCGAAGTGTGAGCCGTCACCGCGGATTTCCGCTGTGTGCGCTCACACTTCCGACGGATCGCCCGTCCGCTTCGGGCGCCCATTGGTACCGTGGCCGAACGGAGCCCCTGCCTCCCGGATCCGCCGCCGGTCGAGGTAGGGGTTCCGCCGCGGGAACCTGACGCTCCGCCTGCGGCGGGCCGCCGGTAGCGTCGCCGGCCATGTGCGGCCGCTTCGTCTCCGCCAGCAAGCCAGAGAAGATCGCCGAGTACTTCGGCGCCGCTTTCGACGGCGAGACGTTGGGCGAGAACCACAACGTCGCCCCGACCAACGACGTCTACGCCGTCGTCGCCGGGCCGGACGGTGAGCCCCGCCTGGAGGTCTTCCACTGGGGCCTCATCCCGGTGTGGGCCAAGGAGCGCAAGGTTGGCCAGCGGATGATCAACGCCCGGGCCGAGACACTGGCCTCGAAGCCGGCGTTCAAGGGCGTGTTCAAGCGGCACCGTTGCATCATCCCGATGGACGGCTTCTTCGAGTGGCAGGCCGGTCAGCCAGGTGGTCCCGTGACCAAGGCCGGCAAGCCGGCGAAGCAGCCGATGTTCATCAACCGTCTCGACGGCGAGCCGCTGGCCGTGGCCGGGCTGTGGTCGGCGTGGCGGGATCCGACGGCCGAGCCGGGCACCTTCCTGCACAGCGCCACGATCGTCACGACGGCGGCCAACGCCACGATGTCGAAGATCCACGACCGGATGCCGGTGATCCTCCCGCAGGCCCGATGGGCGACGTGGCTCGACCCCGAGAACCAGGACATCGAGACGCTGTCGGGCCTCTTGATCCCGGCGCCCGACGACCTGCTGACGATCCACCCCGTCAGCACCGACGTCAACAACGTGCGCAACAAGGGGCCCGAGCTGATCGAACCCACCGGACCGCCGCTCGACTGATCGCCGGTCAGCGCCCGGCCACCTCGTCTCGGCCCATCGCCGTCAGCTCGGCGCGGACGGCGTCGGCGGCCGCGGCCAGCTCGGCCGGATCGACCGACGAGGCGGCGTTGTCGAACGACAGTTGGGCCATCGACCTCGTCGGGATGACGTGGACGTGGGTGTGCGGGACCTCGTAGCCGGCCACGATCAGACCGACCCGCGCGCCGTCGAACGCGGCGTGCTGCGCCTGCCCGATCACGTGCGCCACCGAGAACAGGTGCGCCACGAGTTCCGGGGAGGCGTCGATCCAGTGGTCGACCTCCTCGATCGGCACGACCAGCACGTGGCCGCGCGCCAGCGGGTTGATCGACATGAACGCCACGCATCGTTCGTCGCGCCACACGAACGTGCCCGGCAGCTCGCCGTCGATGATGCGGGTGAACACCGTCGCCATCCCGGCGATGGTACGGGCCACCGTCCTGACCGAGCTCTACCATGGCCCGGTGCGCCCGACCCCCGGCCGCGAGCGAACTGAGCCGCCGCCGCGCCACACCGTTGCAGCGAGCGCGGCCGGCGACTCCATCCTCACCGTGCCCAACCTGTTCACGTTCGCCCGGCTGCTGTGCCTGCCGCTGTTCCTGTACCTGCTGTTCGGACGGGACAACCGGGCCGGCGCGGCGTGGCTCCTCGGCGGGCTGGGGGCCACGGACTGGGTCGACGGCTATCTGGCCCGGCGACTGCACCAGGTCAGCGAGTTCGGCAAGGTGTTCGACCCCACCGTCGACCGCCTGCTGTTCATCGTCTCGGTCAGCGGGATCATCGTCGACGACGGCGCGCCGCGCTGGTTCTGCATCGCCGTGCTCGTCCGCGAGGTGCTCGTCGGCGGGATGATGGCCGTGGCGACGCTGGCCTTCCACATGCCGCGCTTCGACGTCACGCGCGCTGGGAAGCTGGCCACGCTGCTCTTGATGTTCGGCGTACCCGGCTTCCTGCTCGGGGCCAGCGACTTCCTCGGCCATGGCGCGTTCCAGGTCGGCGGCTGGCTGTTCGGCCTCCCCGGATTGGCGCTCAGCTGGTACGTTGCGCTGGCCTACGTGCCCCGGGTCCGGGCCGCCGTCGCCGCCGGCCACCAGGCCGAGCTGGCGGGACCGACCCCGGCGCGGTGACGGAGTGAGCGGGGCGAGCGGCGGAGAGCGGGCAGTGGACAGTTCGATACGGTTGGCCAGATGAACGTCCCCGAGGAGCTGCGGTACTCGACCGACCACGAGTGGGTCCGCACCGACGGCGACGTCGTCCGCATCGGCATCACCGACTACGCCCAGGACGCGCTCGGTGACGTCGTCTTCGTGCAGGTCCCGACCGTCGGCCAGGAAGTGACGGCGGGGGACACGTTCGGCGAGGTGGAGAGCACGAAGTCCGTCTCCGACGTCTTCGCCCCCGTGTCGGGCACCGTCGTCGAGGTCAACGAAGCGCTGGCCGACGCACCGCAGTCGCTGAACGACGACCCGTACGGCGACGGTTGGATCTGCACCATCCGGGTCAGCGACCCGGGTCAGCTCGACGCTCTGCTCGACGCCCCCGCCTACCAGGCGCTCGTCGAGGGCTGAACGTGGCGTACGTCTTCTGCAACCACTGCGGTCACCGCAACCCTCCGGAGAGCAGCTTCTGCTCCAGCTGCGGGTCGACGCTCGACCTCCACGCCGACCGGACGATCACGCTGACCGCCGTCGATCCCCACCAGGACGCCGCCGGGTCCGACGACGACGTCGCGGTGCCGGTGGGCGAGCTGCCGACGGACGCCGGCGTCCTCGTCGTGCGCGCCGGATCGCAGGCCGGGGACCGCTTCCCGCTCGACCGACCGATGACCCGCCTCGGCCGCCACCCCGACAGCGAGATCATCCTCGACGACATCACGGTGTCGCGCCGCCACGTCGCCATCGAGCGCACACCGGAGGGGTACGTGGTCTCGGACGCCGGATCGCTCAACGGCACGTACGTCAACCAGGAGCGCATCGACCGGGCCGTCCTGCGCCACGGTGACGAGCTGCAGGTCGGCAAGTTCCGCCTCGTGCTCTTCGAACGATCCGATGGCTGAACCAGGCGCCACCCACCTCTCGATCGGCGAGGTCCTCGGGCTGCTGCTCGAGGAGTTCCCCGACGTCACGATCTCCAAGATCCGCTTCCTCGAGAGCCAAGGCTTGATCGCCCCGGAGCGCACGGCGTCGGGCTACCGCAAGTTCTGCGCCGAGGACGTCGAGCTGCTGCGGGTGATCCTGCGCGAGCAACGGGAGAACTTCCTGCCGTTGCGGGTCATCCGCGACCGGCTCGACTCCGGTGCCATCGACACCTCGGGCGACGCCACGCCGGTGCGGGGCGACGAGCGACCTTCCGACGCCGTCGTGGCCAACCATCCGGCGGCGAGCCGCGCCGCCTCGACCGACGCCGCACCCGGGCGGACCGCTGGCGGGGGAGCAGGTGCCGCGCCGACGCTGCTGCCCGGCGTGCTCGTCAACCGTCAGGAGCTGTGCGCGATGGCCTCGATCAGCCCCGACGACCTCGCCCGGCTGGAGGACTTCGGCGTCGTAACGCCACGTCCGGGCGTCGGCGACCTGTTCGGGGACGAAGCGGTGGAGATCGCCGCGGCCGCCGGCGGGTTCTTACGCCTCGGGGTCGACGCCCGCCACCTGCGCTCGTGGCGCACCTCGGTCGAACGGGAGGCCGGGCTGTTCGAGCAGCTCATCGTGCCGCTGCTGCGCCAGCGCAACCCGCAGGCCCGCACCCAGGCCATCGAGCAGCTCGGACAGCTCAACGCCCTGAGCGGTCGTCTGCGCTCGGCCCTGATGCGCTCGACGCTGCGCCAGTACACCACTCCGTGAGCGCCCGCCGTTCCGCCGGCTCCGCGGGATCGTCGCCAGCGGCGAGGGCTACGCTCGGCGAGGTGGTGCCGCTGGAGCTGGTCGGAGTCCGAGTCGAGGTCCCCGCCAACACGCCCATGGTCCTGCTGCGCGAGCAGTCCGGCCGCCAGCGCCTCCTGCCGATCTACATCGGCACCCCCGAGGCCACGGCGATCCATTACGCGCTGGAAGGTGTCGACCCGCCCCGGCCCCTGACCCACGACCTGTTCATGCAGACGCTCACCGAGCTCGGCATCACGCTGGAGCAGATCGTCGTGACCGAGATGCGCGAGCACACCTACTTCGCGGAACTGCACCTGCGCAGCGCCGAGCGCGGGGTCACCGTGCTCTCGGCCCGACCGTCGGACGCCATCGCCCTCGCCGTGCGCTGCTCGGCGCCGCTGTTCGCCTCGGAGGAGCTGCTCGACGAGGTCGGTCAGGAAGCCGCCGTCGAGGCCGAGGAAGAGGCGGCCGAGGAGATCCTCGACGAGTTCCGCGACTTCATCGAGCACGTCAACCCCGAAGACTTCGGATCCTGACCAGCGACCTCGTCGGGGTCGCTTGACGGCGGGCGCCGGGGGACGTAGCGTCACCAGTTCACACCGTCGTAACTACGCCGATGTCGGTCCCCAACGACCCCCGTCGACGTCGACCTGACGGTCCGACCGAGAAGGGGTGTTGGGCTCCACATGAGTGAGCGAGTCTTCGAGCGAGCGAGCAGTTGTCGCGGTGAGGTCTTGCACCGATGAGCGAACCCGGATACAGCGGCACGCGGGCCGCCAAGATCGTCGGCATCACGTACCGGCAGCTCGACTACTGGGCGCGCACCGACCTCCTGCGGCCCTCGCTGACGGAGGCGTCGGGGAGCGGCAGCCGCCGGCGGTACTCGTACCGCGACCTGTTGGAGCTGCGGGTGATCAAGACGCTGCTCGACGCCGGCATCCGCCTCGAGTC
>JACCUL010000427.1 GCA_013811855.1 Acidimicrobiia bacterium | reverse complement strand
GCCCGGGTCGGCGCCGGCCGGCCAGGCGGTCGGGGAACCCGAGCAGCAGCGCCTCGCCGGCGTCGTCGGCGTCGACGCTGTCGGGCGCGAAGGCGATGCCGGCCCGGGAGGCAATGTCGGTGGCGCGGTCGCGGACGTGCGCAACCGCGCGACGGTCGGCGCGATCGTCCACGCCGTGCCTGCACACGAGGCGGACGCGCAGGGCAAGATCCGCAGGCCGCATGTCCGGCGGGCCGCGTAGGACGTCGCGCTCGTCGACGAGCGCGGCGACGATGCAGGCCAGCGTGTCGTCGCGACCGACGATGATGCGGGCCAGCCGGGGATGGACCGGCAGGCCCACCATGCGGCGACCGACAGCGGTCAACGCGCCGTTGTCGTCGAGGGCGCCAAGCGCACCGAGGAGCTCGCCGGCCTGGGCCAGTGCCCTCGGTGGGGGTGGGTCGAGGAACCGGAGGCTCGTCGACGGCGTGCCCCACGCCGCCAGCTCCACGACCAGCCCGGCGAGGTCGACCTGGGTGATCTCGGCCGCCCGGTGCGCGGGGCGCGAACCGTGCTCGACCTTGCTCCACAGCCGGTAGACCACGCCAGGCCCGGTGCGTCCGGCGCGCCCGGCCCGCTGATCCGCGGAGTCGCGGCTGACGCTGACCGTCGTCAGCCGGGTCATGCCCGTCCCGACGTCGAAGCGGGGCGAACGGGCGAGTCCGCTGTCGACGACGATGCGCACACCGTCGACGGTCAGCGAGGTCTCGGCGATGTCCGTGGCGAGGACGACACGACGTCGTCCGGCCGAGGATGCGGCGAGCGCCCGGTCCTGCTCGTCGGTCGGGACGGCGCCGGCGAGCCGGTGGACGTCGACGTCCACGCCGACGGCGGCGCGCAGCAGATCGGCGATCCGGCTGATCTCGCCGATCCCGGGCAGGAACGCCAGCACGTCGCCGTCGTGCTCGCCCAGGGCCTGGCGGACGGCGGCCACCATCGCCGGCTCGATCCGCTCGTCACGACGACGGGGCAGCCAGCGCACGTCGACGGGATGGGTGCGGCCCTCGCTCGTCACGATCGGCGCCGGGTCGTCGTCCATGCCGAGGAGGGCCGCGCCGCGCGCGGTGTCGGCCGTCGCCGACATGGCCAGCACTCGCAAGTCGGGACGCAGCGTCGCGACGACGTCGAGCGTCAGGGCCAACCCGAGATCCGTCGTGAGGTTGCGCTCGTGGACCTCGTCGAACACGACCAGCCCGACGCCCGGCAGCTCCGGGTCGTGCTGCAGGCGGCGCGTCAGCACACCCTCGGTGACGACCTCGATGCGGGTGTCCCGACCGATGCGGCGCTCGTCGCGGGTCTGGTAGCCGACGGTCGATCCGACGGGTTCGCCGAGCAGGTCGGCCATGTGCCGGGCGGCGGCCCGGGTGGCCAGGCGGCGCGGTTCGAGCACGACGACGCGCCGATCGGGCGCCAACCACGGCTCGTCGAGCACGGCCAGCGGCACGACGGTGGTCTTGCCCGCACCCGGCGGTGCCGACAGCACGGCTCGCCCGCGATCGGCGAGCGCGGCGAGGAGCGGCGGGAGGACCTCGACGATCGGGAGGTCGGGGAGCGCGGTCGCCAAGGGGTGCCCGGTCAGGCGAATGCCGGGGAACCGCGGAACGGTCCGGGGTCGCCGACGATCGGGATGTCCGGCGTCGACCAGGCCGTCGCCGCGGCGACCTTCTCGGCGACGTCCCGCCACGCCGCGGCCGACCAGCCCTCGGCCGCCGCCGGCACCGTCCCGTCGACGCGCACGAAGACGATCGCCGGGAGGTGGTCCAGGCCGAGGGCCTTGACCACGGTGCGGTCGGGATCGAGGAAGACGAGGAACTGTCCGACGAGCGGGCCGAGGAAGGCCCGGGTGTCGGAGGCGTCGGCCGTGACGACGAAGTTGACCCGGGCGTCGCTGCCCCGCAGCCCCTCGAGGATGCGCGTCGCCGTCGGCAGGATCCACGAGCTCTCGTTGGTGTACGGATCGAGGACCACCGAGAGCAGGTGGAACGTCGTCAGCCACTCCTCGAGCGGGCGGGCCTCTCCGCCCAGCAGCGCCAGCGTCAGGTCGGGGGGCGGGTTCGTCGCCACGGCGTGCGACGGTAGCAAGCGCCGGTACTGTCCGAACGGTGCACCCGATCGAGCGCCTGCGGTTCGTGGCCCGGGCGCAGGGGGCCGACGCCGAGTCGTTGGTGCGGGAGACGGCGGGGGCGCTGCGCGGGCTCGGGCTCGACCCGGCGGGGCTGGTGGTGGCCTGCCGGCGGATCGTCGAGCGGCACCCGAGCTGCGGTGTGTTGTGGTGGCTGTGCGCCCGCATGCTGACGAGCGGGGATGCTCACGGGGCGAGCCGCGACGCGGTTGCCGCCATCGAGTG
>JACCUL010000392.1 GCA_013811855.1 Acidimicrobiia bacterium | reverse complement strand
ACGCTGCCGGCCGCACCTCCCGCAGACATGGACTCGTTGATCGATTGGACGGCGCTGGCCCGGCGGCGCCGCCGTCAGCTCCTCGACGCCGCCGCCGATCTCGATCCGTACGTCGCCACGGCCGTCGACCGGTTCGTCGCCGAGCGGCCCGACGTGACCGACTTCGCCCGCTTCCGGTCGACCGTCCGTGAGCCGCTCGACGCCGACCGGCCCGAGGCCCTCGTCCGTCGGAGCCACGAGCTGGCGCAGTACCTGGCCCACCGCCAGCTGAGGGCGATCGAGGGCGACGGCCGGGCCGTGCTGGCGCTGGACCTGCCCATCGGCAGCCACCCGGCCGGCTACGAGACGTGGGCACACGGCGAACGGTTCGCCGACGGCATGAACGTCGGCGCACCACCCGACGAGTTCTTCCACGACGGCCAGGACTGGGGGTTCCCACCGCCCCTGCCGGCCGAGGGCCGACGCTCGGGGCACGACCTCTGGCGGCGCCTCGTGGCCCGCGCCGGTGGCTACGCCTCGATGCTGCGCATCGACCACGTGATGGGCGTGCAGCGCCTGTGGTGGGTGCCCGAGGATGCGCCGGCCACCGACGGGGTCTACGTGCGGTATCCGCGAGAGGAGCTGCTGGCCGTGATCGCCGCGGAAGCGACCCTCGCCGGGACGACCATCGTCGGCGAGGACCTCGGGACGGTCAGCGACGACGTCGCCGACGCGATGGCCCGGTGGGACATGCTCGGCCTCTTCGAGGAGCAGTTCCACCTGTACCGCAACAAGCTCGACGACGTCCCGGCGCGGTCCGTGGCCGGTGTCCGCACCCACGACATGCCTGCGTTCGCGGCGGCGTTCGCCGGCGATCCGACGGGCGCGGTGTACACGTACCGGCGGGCGCTGGAGACGGCGGTGGGACGTCCCGTGGGGTCGTCTTCCGGCGATGTGCTCGACGCCGTGCTCGATCGCCTCGCCCGCAGCGACGCCTACCTGGTGGTCGCCGACCTCGACGACCTCGTCGGCGAGACCGCGCCGCACAACGTGCCCGGCCAGGTCATCGAGACGACGTGGCGCCGCCGGTTGCGCCAACCGACGACGACCATGCTCGCCGATCCCACCGTGCGGCGACGGCTGCAGATCCTTGCCAGGAGGAAGTCAGGCCGATGACGACGAGCGACAACCCGTTGGGCGAGATCGATCTCCACCTGTTCAACGAGGGCACCCACCGTCACCTGCACGACTGCCTCGGCGCCCACCCCGACGACACCGGCACGTGGTTCGCCGTGTGGGCGCCGAACGCCTCGGGCGTCGAGGTGCTCGGCGACTTCGACAGCTGGATCGGCACCCGCCTGGCGATGGTCGAGCGGTCAGGAATCTGGTCCGGACACGTGCGCGGCGCCCGTGCGGGCCAGTCGTACCGGTACGTGATCACGTCCCACTACGGCGAGCGGGTCGAGAAGTCCGATCCCGTCGGCGCGGCCACGAACGAACCGCCGTCGACGGCGTCGGTGATCGCCGCCCTCGACCACACGTGGGACGACGCCGACTGGATGGCGCGCCGCGGCGCGGCCGCCGACCCGATCGCCCCCATCTCGCTGTACGAGGTCCACATCGGATCATGGGGCCGCCACGTCACACCCGGTCGGCGGTTCCCGCGCTACGACGAGCTCGCCGATCCGTTGGCCGACCACGTGCTGGCCCACGGCTTCACGCACGTCGAGCTGCTCCCGCTGATGGAGCACCCGTACTACGGCTCGTGGGGCTACCAGACGACGGGCTTCTTCGCCCCGACGGCCCGGTACGGCGGTCCGCAGGACCTCATGGCGATGGTCGACCGGCTGCACCAGCGGGGCGTCGGCGTCGTCTTCGACTGGGTGCCGTCGCACTTCCCGATGGACGCTCACGGCCTGGCGCGGTTCGACGGCACGTACCTCTACGAGCACGCCGACCCGCGCCAGGGCTACCACCCGGACTGGACCTCGGCGATCTTCAACTTCGGCCGGCCGGAGATCGTGTCCTTCCTCGTGTCGAGCGCGGTCTGCTGGCTGCAACGGTTCCACGGCGACGCGCTGCGCGTCGACGCCGTGGCGTCGATGCTCTACCTCGACTACTCGCGCGCCGACGGGCAGTGGATCCCCAACCGCCACGGTGGGCGCGAGAACCTCGAGGCGATCGAGTTCCTCCGGGCGATGAACGAGGCGGTCCGGGCGGAGGTGCCGGGCGCGGTGACGTTCGCCGAGGAGTCGACGGCATGGCCCAAGGTGACGGGCGCCGTCGCCGACGGCGGGCTCGGTTTCACCTACAAGTGGGACATGGGTTGGATGCACGACACCTTGCAGTACCTGCGGCGGGACTCGGTCCACCGGCGTTGGCACCACGACGAGGTGACGTTCCGCAGCGTGTACGCGTTCAGCGAGCGCTACGTGCTGCCGCTGTCGCACGACGAGGTCGTCCACGGCAAGGGTTCGCTCCTCGGCAAGATGCCCGGCGATGCGTGGCAACGATTCGCCAACGTCCGACTGCTGTTCGGCACGATGTGGGCCCAACCGGGCAAGAAGCTGCTGTTCATGGGCGGCGAGCTGGCGAGCCCGCGCGAGTGGGACCACGAGGGGACGCTCGACTGGTCGCGGCACGACACGCCAGGCCATGACGGGGTGCGCCGGCTGGTCGCCGACCTCAACCGCCTGTACGCCGAGGAGCCGACACTGCACCGGGGTGACTGCGATCCCGCCGGCTTCCGCTGGATCGTCGGCGACGACGTCACCCACAGCGTGTTCGCGCTGCTGCGCCTCGATCCGGCCGACGGGCGGCCCGTCCTGATCGTCCTCAACGCCACGCCGGCGGTGCATCACGGCTACCGCGTCGGTGTTCCCGAGGGTGGCCGCTGGGAGGAGCTGCTGAACTCCGACGCCGAGGTGTACGGCGGCAGCGGGCTCGGCAACCTCGGCGCCATCGAGGCCGAGGCCGAACCCTGGCACGGTGCCGACCACTCGATCGCCGTGACCATGCCGCCGCTGGCGGTGGTGTTCCTGGCTCCCGTCAGGACACCGGCGAAGGCGCCGGTCCGATCACGCGCCGCCCGCCCGAAGGCCGCGGCCGCGCCGTCAGCTCCAGGTTCCTGAGACGAACGTGTCCAGCCTGGTGGGGAGCAGACCATCGCCGGCGTCGGCGGCGTCGAACCGGTGCCACGAACGGATCGTGAACCGCCCGGTGTGCTGATCCCACAGGAACATGTCGTCGATCCGACCGTCGGTGTCGAAGTCACCGGCGACGACCCGTTCCCACCCGCTCCAGATGGCGCCGCGGTCCTCGCGGACCGGGACGAAGCCGGGGCGCCAGGTGTACAGGGCGTATGCCCCGCTGGCCTCGTCCCACAGGAACAGCTCGTCGAACTTGCCTTGGGCGTCGAAATCACCCGGAACGGCGGCGTCGTGGATGTCGTTGAACCGACCGGAACCGACGGCGCGCGGGACGAGGCCCGTGAAGTGCTGCACGGTGTACCTGCCCGTGCTGAGATCCCACAGCAGGAGGTCCTCCCGCCGGCCGTTGGAGTTCCAGTCGCCGTTGATCGCCCGGTCGAACGCCGTCGACCAGGTGCCGCGACGTCGGGCCCCGGGCTGGAACGCGTCGAACCTCGTGACGGTCCACGCTCCCGTCGTGCGATCCCAGGCCAGCAGGTCGTCGACCTTCAGGTCGCGGTCGAAGTCGCCGGCGACGAACAGGTCGAACCTCCTCGACCACGTTCCTGAGGATCTCGTCGTCGGCCGGCCGCTGTTCCAGGAGCTGATCTTCCACGCTCCGGTGGCCTGGTCCCACAGGAACGTGTCGTCCAGCCGGCCATCGGCGTCGAAGTCGCCGGCGACGATCTGGTCCCACTCGGTGCCGAACTGGCCCGTGCTGACCGGCGTCCGGTCGAGGTTCGTCCAGCGCTGCACGGACCAGCCATCGGCGCCGTACTTGTCCCACGCCAAGAGGTTGTTCAGCTTGGGCGCCGGACTCGGCCGGTCGAAACCCCAGTACGTCGTGCGGCCTTCGGAGCCGGCGAGGGACAAGTCGACGTGGATGTGGTCGAAGTGCCCGTACCCGCACTCACGCATCTCGTCGGCCGACGAGATCCCCCGATCGCCCTCGGAGTTCCAGCACCGGTCGTACCAGAGGAACTGCTGGACACCGAGCCGGCGGGCCATCGCGTTCGGGTTGCCGGCGGCATCGGGAGCGAGGAGCCAGTCCACGATGGCGTCGCCGCGCCACGTGTTGTAGGTGCCGCCCGACGTGCCGACCATCACGTCGAAGGCCCGGCCCTGGGCGTGGTTGCTCCAGCAGTCGGAGAAGAACCGGGGGTTGGTCACGGGATCGACGGTCGTGCCGTCGCAGTCGGGGTCCTCGAAGACGGCGTAGCGCTCACGGCAGCTGTAGAGCGTCCCGGCCGACCCCCCGAAGCGGGCGACGACCTCGCTGAACGCCCACGCCGTGCCGGTGCGCAGGCCGCCGTTGCACACCCGCCCAGCCCGACCCTTGGTCAGCAGCGGGTCGTAGTCGTAGTCCTCGATCGGCCCGAACGCGGCGGAGGAGCCGACCGCCGGCGCCACGCCCGCCACGGCCAGCTGGGCCTCGGCGTCGGTGGCCGGGACGGCGATGTCGGAGCCCTCACCGGCCGCCACCACGTCGTCGTCGCTGAGCTGGTCGGCTTGGACCGGGGACGCGGTGACCGTGCCGAGCACGGCGACCGCCGCCAGGACGCCGACGATGGCCGGCCGGTGGATGGGTCGTCGGGGCACGGAGGTGGCCCTCCTCGGTTGATGCGGCGCTGTCGAGTGGTCTGACCGCGCGTGCTGCGACGACCCTAGCCCCGCCGGTGCGCCCGGTACCAGGTCATGAGCCCGGCGGTCGACGAGTCGTGTTCCCCTGCGGCGTCACCGGTCAGCTCGGGCGTGATGCGGTTGGCCAGCTCCTTGCCGAGCTCGACGCCCCACTGGTCGAAGCTGTCGATGCCCCACACGCACCCCTGGACGAAGACGACGTGCTCGTACAGCGCGACGAGCTGGCCGAGCACTGACGGGGTCAGCTGGTCGGCGACGATCGTCGTCGACGGCCGGTCGCCGGGGAACGAGCGCCACGGTTCGTCGGGCCGGTCCCGGCCGAACGCCAGCGCCTCCGCCTGGGCGATGAGGTTGGCCATCAGCAGATCGTGATGCTCGCGGTGGCCGTGGTGGGGGTTGGCGAAGCCGATGAAGTCGGCGGGCACGATGCGCGTGCCCTGGTGCAGCAACTGGTAGAAGGCGTGCTGACCGTTCGTGCCGGGCTCGCCCCACACGATCGGGCCGGTGTCCGTCGTCACCGCCGACCCGTCGAGGCGGACCGACTTGCCGTTGGACTCCATGTCCAGCTGCTGGAGGTAGGCCGGGAATCGGCTCAGCTCCTCGGCGTACGGCAGCACCGCCTTGGTGTCGAAGCCCAGCACGTTGGCGTTCCAGATGCCGATGAGGCCGAGCAGGACGGGCGCGTTGGCGCCCAGCGGCGCGGTGCGGAAGTGCTCGTCGACGACGTGGAAGCCGGCGAGCAGCTCGGCGAACCGATCGGGACCGATGAGGAGCATCAGTGAGAGCCCGATCGCCGAGTCGAGCGAGTACCGGCCGCCGACCCAGTCCCAGAACCCGAACATGTGGGCGATATCGATTCCGAACGCGGCGACCTCCTGCGCGTTCGTGCTGACGGCCACGAAGTGGCGGCCGACAGCGTCCTCGCCGAGGGCGTCGACGACCCAGGCCCGGGCCGTCCCGGCGTTCGTGAGCGTCTCGATCGTGGTGAACGTCTTCGACGACACCACGAACAGCGTCTCGGCCGCATCGAGGCCGTCGAGCGCGGCGGTGATCGCCGCGCCGTCGACGTTGGACACGAAGCGGGCATCGAGCTCGGCGTGGTGGTACGCCTGCAGCGCCCGGGCCGCCATCGCCGGGCCGAGGTCGGATCCGCCGATGCCGATGTTGACGATGTGCCGCAGCCGCTTGCCCGTGGCGCCGAGCCGGTCGCCCGCGCGAACCTGTTCGCTGAAGCGGGACATGCGGTCGAGCACCTCGTGCACCTCGGCGACCACGTCGGTGCCGTCGACGGTCAACGGCTGGTCGGCCGGCCGGCGCAGTGCGACGTGCAGCACGGCCCGGCCCTCGGTGACGTTGATCGGCTCGCCGGCGAACATGGCGTCCCGTCGGGTCGCAACCCCGGCGGCGTCGGCCACGGCGAGGAGCGCCTCCACGACGGCGTCGTCGACGCGTTGCTTGGCGTAGTCGATGCGCAGATCACCGACCTCGACGACGTAGCGGTCGGCCCGACCGGGATCGGCGGCGAACAGCTGGCGCAGGTGCGGCGGTCGCGGCGTGTCGAGCAGCGCCCCCCACTGCGCGGTCTCCGTCACGTAGATCGGGTCGATCATGGGCTGCACTCTCGCCGATGCGAGCGACGGAGCGCCAGCGGAGGAGCGGCCAGTAACGGCCTGCGTGGCCGGGGAACGCAATGACGGCGACGGAGCGCCAGCGTTACGTCGACGGCGGGGACCAGTCGATCTCCGCCGGCGGCGCGGCCGGCCGCACGTGGACCTCCATCTCCTGCAGCTCCATCGGACCGAACTGGGTCACCAGCGCCACGTCGGCGGCGTCGCGTCCGTAGGCCACGGCGACGCGGTTGCCCATGGGTTCGCGCTGGGTGGCATCGAACGTGAACCACCGGCCACCGACGAACGCCTCGAACCAGGCGTGCTGGTCCATCGGCTGCAGTTCGTGGAGGTAGCCGACGACCATGCGGGCCGGGATGTCGACGGCCCGGCACAGCGCGATCCCGAGGTGGGTGAAATCCCGGCACACCCCTGCCCGACCGGTGATCGTGTCGACCGCCGACGTGGACATCGAGCTGATCCCGTACTGGTACGTGATGTTGGCGGCGATCCACGCCCTGACGGCCTCGGCCTGCGGGTAGCCGGGGAGCGCGCCGGCCACGATCTCCATCGCCTGGACGAACAGCTGGTCCGACGGGCAGTACCGGCTGGGCAGGAGGAACTGCAGCACCCAGTCCGGCATCCGCTCGATGGGCACACGCGGCGCGGTCATGTCGACGTCGATGCCATCGGACGTCTCCACCGTGGCCTCCACGCTGATCGACGTCGTCCCCGCCGGGACGAGGATCCGCTGGCACAGGTTGCCGTACGCGTCGGTGAACTCGGCGAGAGAAAGCTCTGGGAGGAGCTGGTACCGCTCGGCCACGACCCACTGCCCTTCGCCGCTGCGCGGCCGCAGCATCAGGATCGCCGGCGTCGGCCATGGCGACGTGAACGTCATCCGACATCCGACGTCGAGCCTCACAGGAACCGATCCAGACCAGCGGCCGCGCCCTCGTCGAGGATGACGACGGTGTCGGTCCGGCGGACGAGGGCGATGGGCAGCTCAGCCGGATCGGAGTCACCCTCGAGCCACAACGCGACCGCCGGTGACTTCTCCTCGCCGGTGACCACGACGACGCGACGGCGCGCCGCGTTGACGACGCCGGGCGTGAACGTCATCCGGACCCGACCCTGGTACTCACCGCTCAGGTCGACGGCCAGCTCGGAGTCCACGATGCCGTCGCCGGGCGGCCACGACGCGGTGTGCCCGTCAGGCCCCATCCCGAGGTGCACGACGTCGAAGCGCTCGGGGAGACCGGATGCGTAGCGCCGGCTCGCCCGACCGAGGTCGGCGGCGGTGACCGGCATGAGGTGATGGCGCCCCGGCAACGCGGCGAGCTGGCCGGCGTTGCGGTCCGGGTCGCCGTTGGGGGCGACGCGCTCGTCGACCTGCCACACCTCGACGACGGACCAGGGCAGCTCCTGGGCGGCCAGCACCTCCAGCATCGGTGGCGCCGTCGAGCCACCGGACAGCGCCAGCGTCGCCCGACCGGCCCGACGCACGGCATTGCGCAGTCG